>JAKAOD010000310.1 GCA_021823365.1 Actinomycetes bacterium
AAATGTCGGACGATCTCGAGGTTCGGCGGTGCGCTCGCGGCGAGCGCCTCGTAGAACCAACCGAGGTACTCCCCCATCATCCGGCGGGGCAGGTAGTCGCCAGGCCCGATCGGCGTGCCGCGCGGGTCCATCCGGCACTCGTGCTCGAACCAGCGGTAGCCGCGCGCCACCGCCCACTCGTGGAGGCTCAGGCCGTAAGGAGGCTCGGGCTCCTGGTCCGCTGCGGCATAGAGGCGGATCTGGCCGCAGGCGACGTTCAGCACGAGGAAGTCTGGCTGGTCCAGCCCGTAGACGCCTGCGCTGGACTTGCCCGGCTCCACGACGTGGACGCGAAGCGGGGCCCCAGTCCGTCGGGCACGGCTCACGGTGCGCTCGAGGACCGAGAGCCCCCATGCGCCGAGCCCGATGATGGCGAGCTCGGTCACGGTCCAGCGGGTACGCAGGTGCGCATTTCGGCCCAAGCTACCGGGCGGCAAACGAACGTCAGGGCGTCAGTCGTGGTCGGTGAGCCCCCCGGCCGGCGACCGGCCGGCTCATCACGACCTTGCGGGCGCGAAAGGCGTGCCGCTCGAGGAGCGACTTCGTCTCCCGGTCGCCCGGTAATGCCAGGGCGTCGACCGTGGCGCAGCTCTGCTCGGCGCACCACTCGATAACGGCGCGGAGGAGGAGCTCCCCCACCCCCATCTCGCGCGCGCCGGGCTCGACGTAGACGAGGTCGACCACCCCGCGCCGGGCTCCGCTGCGGCTCGGCGTGACGTGGGCGACGGCGAGGCCGACAAGGGTGCCCTCGTACCATCCGCCAGCGACCAGGGCGTCGCGTGCGCGGTGGAGGCGCCGCAGGGCTCCGGGGTCGGAAAGGGCTGCGGCCTCCTCGTCGAGCAGCTCACGGCCGCCACGTGCCGCGGCGATCGCGTCGAGTGCCTCGGCGAGGAGGTCCGCGAGGCGGGGGAGGTCCTCTGGTCGGGCGGGTCGGGCGGCCTCCAGCGGCTCAGTCCCGCCCACCCGCGCCGCCCTGGTGGCCCTGGAGCTGCGCGACGCGGCCGAGGATCGTCCGGCGACCACGGGTCGCCTCTTCGTAGCGGCGGACTGCCTCGAGCTCCTCGGATCCGAGGGCGTCGAGGCGGCGGACGACCTGGGAGGCGGCGAGCGAGTCGTAGGAGGGGATCGCCAGCCCGGCGACGTCGGGCAGCGCCCCGCGGTCCCGGGTCGTGCCACCACCTGGGCGCTCTGGCCGGTGCCGCCCGGCGGTCGGTGCGGCGCCGTGCGGCTCGGCGCCCTGCGACGTGCTGCGTGCGACGGGGACCACGGCGCCTGAAGAGGGGCCCGCACCGGGGCCGAGGAGCTGCTCGGCTCGCCGCCTCGCCATCGTCACCGCCATCTTCCCGACCATGCGCGCCGCGACGAGACGGCGCCCGACGCGGTCGCGACCCTGGGCGACGAGCGGCGCCAGCTGGTCGGCCGCCAGGTCGACGAGCCCGATCGGGGCGAAGACGGCGACGTCGAGGATCTGGTCGGCGAGCGGGCGGCCCGCCGGCTGTCGCCGGGCGCCACGCTCGCCGGCGGCACCGGACCGGCCCTGGGACGGCGTCCGGCGCTCGTCAGCCAACTCGCGGCCTCACACGCAGTCGCGGCACAGCATCCGCTCGCCATCGGCCAGCTGGCCCTGGCTCTTCACGAGGAAGCACGACTGGCAGACGAACTCGCCCGGCTGCTTCGGCAGCACCCGGAGGGCGCCGTCGCCCCGGTCCTCCACGTCGGCAGGCTCGTCCTCCTCCTCCTCGTCCTCGACGACGAGCCGCTCTTTCAAGATCACGTCGAGGCTCGCCTCGACGTCGTCGTCCTCCTCCTCCTCCTCGTCCTCGTCGGTCCCCTCTTCGCCCTCGGGCGCGACCGCCGGAGCGCGCGGCGCGCCGACCGCGTCCTCGCCGAGACCCTCCTCCTCCTCGTCCGCGTCCACTGCGGCGTCGTCGTCGAGGTCCTCGTCCTCGTCCTCGAGGTCGGGCTCGAGGTCGTCCTCGAGGTCGGGCTCCTCGCCCAGCTCGTCGAGATCGTCGAGCGCCTCGGCCTCGACCTCGACCTCGTCACCCAGTTCGCTCGGCATGCATGTCCTTGTCGTCGTGCGATCCGGCTGCCACCTGCCGTCGTCCGGGCGGGCCCACCCCAACGACCGCCGGCGCCGGCCGGCGCCCTTGGGCGCGGTCACTATACGACAAGCGTGCTGCCGTTCAACCGGTGCAGCGAGCGGACATCCCACGGCGCCGGCGGGCGGGGACGGGCACCCGGCAGAAGCGGGCCCGGGGAGCCTTTGGCGCCGTCCCTCGCCGCTGCGGCGAGCCCGCACGTGGCGGGTCGGACGTTGTCTACTCGGCTCCCCGGGCCGCACCGTGCGCAACTGCCCCACCTCGGCGACCCGGAGCGACTGACGGAAGCTCCTTTGACGGGAGGACCGAACGGCGGGTGCTGCTATTCATGCCCGCGCGGCGGCCCGGAGTCAATGGCCCTCCGCGGCGCGGCCCGGCGCCCGCCGGCGCTCGGCGGCCGTCTCGGAGCCCAGCCGGCCGAGCTCGGGCTCGCTGCGGTCGACGAACGCCATCGCCCTCGCGATCATCGCGTGGCGGGCCTTCTCGGCGATCAGGCGGTGCATCTCCTGAGCGACGTACCGGTAGGCAGGATGGCCTTGGGGGCTCGAACGCAGCTCGACGACGTGCATCGCCTCGCGCGCCGAGAGCTGGAGGCTGTAGCGGATGTTGAAGGCGAGTGCCACCGCGTAGGCGGCCCGCTCGGGGAAGCTCTCGGCGAGGGCGTCGTGCAGCTCGGCGGAGCGCTCGACCGACTCCCGGAACACCTCGTCCAAGCCGGCCTCGGCGACGACGTCGGGCACGCTCCAGCCGAGGGAGGTCGAAAGCGGCTGCCACTCGACCGTGAGCATCCGGTGCCGCTGGAGGTCCCGGAAGGCCCCGTAGTCCGACACGACGTCGAAACGGTAGGCGGTGCGCTCGAAGGCCCGCCCGGGCCGGTGGCGCCGGTTGGCCCGCCCGCCGGCGTAGGCGTCGACGAGGCTCGCCCGCTCCGCCTCGGACAGGAGCGCGACGCGCCGGGCGACCTCGGCCTCGGAGCAACCCGAGAACGGGTAGCACATCGCGACGAGCACCTTCTCCTCGCCATCGGGGTCGTAGTCGACGAGATCGACCGAGATCCCCGGCGGGGCGAGCTCCCCGGCGGGCCGGTCGGGCTCCGGCCAGAGGCGCTCGACGAGCGACGCCGTCTCCTCCCGGCGCGCGCCGAGATAGGTCGCCCACCTTCCCCCCCGCTCGGGGCGGTCGATGCGGGCGAGGAACGAGGGGATCACCTTGCGCAGCTCGGCGAGCATGAGCTCGGCGTACTGGCGCGCCTCGGGGAGCGGGTCGGAGCGCATCCTGAGCAGCAGGAGCTCGAAGGACTGGCCGGAGCCGTAGATCCCGACGTTCGACAGCGCCGCCGCCGGCAGCAGGCCTCGGAGGGCGTCGAGGGCGCGTGCCTTGACCGAGCGGCGGTAGGCGAGGTCGCCGACCCCCGCCGGCTTCGGGTAGTGGCTCGTCAGGTGCGCCTGGAGCTTCGGCAAGAGCGCGGCGTAGGTGTCGAACATCCGGTCCATGTCGCCGACGTAGCGGGCGCCGAGCGGCGAGTCGAGGAGCTCGGGGTCCCGGTGGTAGCGGTAGTGTCCTGTCGGCAGCCGTGTGCTGTAGGGGATGTAGCGCGTCGACTGCTCGAGGTAGGCCATCAGCCGGCCGCGCTCGAGGACCTTGGTGAGCAGATTGGACGACTGCTCGCAGGCGAGGTGCACGCCGCCGAGCTGGGCGACGGAGTCGTCGCCGTAGTCGTTGAAGACCCGAGCGTAGAGCGCCTCGGCCCGGGCGACGCCGACGGTCGCGTCGAGGCCGGCGTCGCCGGTCACGTCGAGGTCGCCGACGAACTCGTCGAGGAACAGCCGTCGCAGGCTCTTCGGCGAGCGGGAGTAGCGGGCAAAGAGCGCCCCCTTCACGACCTCGGGGAGGTTGACGAGGGCGAACACCGGACCGTCGAGGTTGGTGAAGTAGCGGCGGAGCACCTCGCGCTCGGTGTCGCTGAAGCTCTCCTGTGCGTAGGGCAGCATGCCCGGGAGAGACTACGGGACCCGCCTAGGGCGGAGGTGGATCGTCGCCGACCTCGGATTCTTCGGGCTTGGCCACCTCGGGGGACGCCTTCACCTGGTCTTCCGCGGCCCCGCCGAGGCCCGAGGACGCCGCGACGACCCCGCGCACGAGCGACTCGGCGACGGAGCGCGCCGTCGCGCCGGCGCGCCCGCCGTCCACGATGCCGACCTGGCGGAGGAGGTCGACGAGCTGCTTGACGTTGCGGACGAAGTCGCCTCCGGTGATCTCGATCCCCTCGGCGCCCTCCCGCCGGCCGGCACGCCGCCCGCCGTCGCCGCTCGGACCGTGACGGGCCCCGTGCCGGCCGTCGCCCAGGGCGACGAGGCCCGGGCGGCCGCGGCCGTCGCCGGTGCCCCCCGGGCGCCGGCGGCCACCGAGGAGGTGATGGAGATCGGTCCCCTTGGCCCACTCGTAGGCGAAGCCGGCGAAGCCGGCGGCGAGGCCGCGGGTGCGGGGCAGGCCGGCGGCGCGCTCGTCGGAT
>JAKAOD010000311.1 GCA_021823365.1 Actinomycetes bacterium
TTCCGATCTGAGAGCGTCGCGCTGTCCTCGAGGTGCTCGAGGACGGGGTTGCGGAAGGCGTCGAGGAACACCGCCTCGACGAGCGCATGCGTCGCCTTGCCGCCGGCGCCGTGCGCCATGGTGACGCGCTCGTCGCGCACCCGTGCGGAGCGGGTCCGTGCCCGCTCGACCCGGGCGAGGACCTCTGCCTCGGTCGGGCGCGGGCGCGAAAAGGGGTCGCTCATCTCCGGGCGGCGGCAAGACGCCTGCGGTTGAAACGGCCGAAGTTGTAGTAGGCGGCGCAGGCACCTTCGGAGGAGACCATGCACGTGCCGATCGGCGTCTCGGGCGTGCAGCCGGTGCCGAAGACCTTGCACTCCCAGGGCTTGAGGGCGCCCCTCAGGACCTCGCCGCACTGGCAGGCCTTCGGATCCTCGACCCTTCTCCCCGGGAGCTCGAAGAGGCGCTCGGCGTCGAAGTCGGCGAAGCGCTCGCGAAGCCGCATGGCGGAGCGGGGGATGCGGCCGAGCCCGCGCCACTCGAACTCCTCCCTCACCTCCATGACCTCCTCGATCGCCGCGACGGCGCGAGGGTTGCCGTCCCAGGGGACGGCACGCCGGTACTGGTTCTCGATCTCGCAGCGGCCGTCTTCGAGCTGGGCGAGGAGCATCTTGATCGACTGGAGCACGTCGAGGGGCTCGAAGCCCGAGACGACGAGCGGCTTGTGACGCTCGGCGGCGATCGGCTCGTAGGGGGCGCAGCCGATGACCGCCGAGACGTGCCCGGGCCCGATGAAGCCGTCGAGGCGGACCTCGGGGGAGTCGAGGATCGCCATGATGGCCGGGACGACGAGCACGTGGCTGCAGAGCACCGAGAAGTTCGCGATGCCTTCGGCCTTGGCTCGCAGCACGGTCGTCGCCGTCGACGGCGCCGTCGTCTCGAAGCCGATCCCGAGGAAGACGACCCTGCGGTCGGGGTTGTCGCGGGCGACGCCGAGGGCGTCGAGCGGCGAGTAGACCATGCGGACGTCGGCTCCGCGCGAGCGGGCGTCGAGGAACGAGCCTCGGCCACCGGGCACCCGCATCATGTCGCCGAAGGCCGTGAGGATGACGCCCGGTTGCTCGGCGAGGTGGATGGCGTCGTCGATCCTGCCCATCGGGATCACGCAGACCGGGCAGCCCGGGCCGTGCACGAGCGTGACGGCGTCGGGGAGGTGGTCCTCGAGCCCGTGACGGTAGATCGCGTGCGTGTGCCCGCCGCAGACCTCCATCAGCTGGTAGCGGCGATCCGGCTCGCAGAGGGCGGCGATCTCGCCGGCGAGCGTCCGGGCCTTGCCGGCGTCACGGAACTCGTCGACGAACCTCATGAGCGGGTCCGGTGCGCGCCCTCCGGAGGCCCGCCGGCGGTCGCCGGCCCGCCGGCGTCTCCCGCAGCGGCGGGTCGTCCTGGCCCGCCGTGACTTGCGGCGAGGGCGATGAGCTCGTCGGTGTAGGCGCTCCCGCTCCCCTCGAGCATGCGGAGCGTGGAGGCAGCTTCCTCCTCGTCGATGACGGCGAGCGCGAACCCCACGTGGACGAGCACCCAGGCGCCCGGCCGGAGCTCGTCCGGGTCGAGCAGGCCGACGTCGACGGCGCGGCGCACCCCCCCGATCTCGGCGACGGCGAGGTGCTGGGGGCCGGGAAGGACCTCGACGAGCTCGCCGGGGATGCCGAGGCACATGGCGGCTAGCCGGCCTCGGAGCCCGTCACCGCGACCGGCGTCGGAGCCGTCATCTCGGCGAGCGCGTGGATCTCGTAGCGGGCGATGTTGTAGACGGGCGCCCGCGCGAGCAGGGCGTCGAGCTCCTCGTTCGACGCGACGTCGTAGATCCATGCCCCGCCGTGCGCGCCGACCAGGTGGTACCGGGAGAGCACCTTGCCCTCGGACTCCAGCGCGGCGCCGTAGTCCTGCTGGCGCAGGATGGCTCTGACTGCCTCCGGCGTGAGCCGGCTCAGATCGAGCCGCCAGAGGACTAGGAACTTGCCGGCCATGGCGCAAAGGTAGTGCCGGCGCACCGGTCGAGCTCGGCGAACGCGTCCTCCGTCGCCTGGGCCTCCTCGTCGGAGAGGACGCCGAGAACAGTCCCAGCGTTGACGATGACGGCGTCGCCTGGCCGCACCGCCGGCTCGAAGAGCGTGTTGCAGGTGCGGACGACCCCCGCGATCTCCACGACCGCCGTCGTGCCCTTCACGTCGAGGACCCGACCCGGCACGCTCAGGCACACGCCGGCGCTCCTTGGTCCGGCGCTCCTGAGGTCGGCGCTCCTGAAGCCGGCGCTCCCCGAACCAGGCTGAGGGCGAGCTCGGCCGCTCGTGGCACGGCGGCGGCAACCGGCGCGCTGATCCAGGTCCCCATGCGGAAGTCGTCGCCCTCGACGCCGAGGAGGACGACCCGGTCCGGAGCCGACCCAATGAGGCGCGCGAGCCGGAGGGCGCCTGCGAAGCCGATGGAGTGGGTGCTCTTCGCCCGCCCGTGCGCGACGTCACCCTCGCCGAGCTCGGCGAAGGTGATCGTCCCCGCGGGCGCGCCCGAGCGCGTGGCGTCGACGACGACGGCGAGCTCGGCACCGTCCCAGAGTCCGAGGAGATCGAGCGGGTCGTCGAGACCGGCGACGAGCTCGACGCCGGCGGGACGCCCGAGCTCGGCGACACGCCTGACGACCGCCGGTCCGACGCCGTCGTCGCTGCGGTACTCGCTGCCCATCCCGGCGAGGAGCACCCGGCTAGCCGTCCGCCGGCGCACGGAGCCGGGGGTCTGCTGGTCCGTCGCCGCTGGGGTCGTCACCGCCGCTCCACCGTCAGGTCGAGGAAGTGCGTCGAGCAGGAGATGCACGGGTCGTGGTTGCGGACGGCCTGCTCGCAGCGCCAGGTGAGCTGCTCGTCGGGAAGCTCGAGCCCCGCGGAGACGACGCGGCGGAGATCGTCCTCGATCGCCGCCTGGTTCTGCGAGGTCGGGGGCATGATCCGCGCCGAGGCGATGGTGCCGTCGGCCGCGAGCTCGTAGCGGTGCAGGAGGAGCCCTCGGGGCGCCTCCGTGGCCCCCGCGCCGGCTGCGGCGCGGGGGACGAGCGTCGCCGCCGGAGGCTCGGGCGGCTCGTAGGCCTCGACGAGACGGAGCGCCTCGTCGCAGGCGAAGACGAGCTCGACCGCCCGCACGACGATGCCTTGGAACGGGTTGCGGCAGACCGCGCCGAGCCCCGCGGCGGAGGCCGCCTGGCGGGCGATCTCGGGGAGGGCGCCGGAGTTGAGGGCGTAGCGGGCGAGCGGTCCCGTCAGGTAATGGCCCCCGCCGTCGATCCGGGCATGGAGCGCTGTCGAGTGCGGGACCTGCTCCTCGACGGCGAGCTCGGCGAAGCCGGCCGGGGTCGTGTCGAGGCCGGCGGACGAGCCGATCCGCCCCGACTCGATCGGGTAGCGGTCGGGGTCGTGCAGGGCGACGAAGAGGTAGTCGGCCTGGACCTCGGGGAACTCGAAGCCGGCCACCCAGGCAACCGTCTCGAGCGCGGCGTCGCGGGCGCGCCGGAGCGGCTCGGCCAGTGCGGCGATCGCGCCGCGCGCCGGGGCGCGCCAGAAGCCGCCGACGCGGACGTTCACCGGGTGGATCGCCCTCCCCCCGACGGTCTCCATCACGAGGTTGCCGACCCGCTTCAGCTGGAGGCCGCGCTCGACCGCGCCCCGGTCCAGCTCGGCAAGCTCGATGGCGTCGGCGAGGCCGAAGAAGTCCGGCGCGTGGAGCAGGTAGATGTGCAGGGCGTGGCTCTCGATCCACTCCCCGCAGTAGAGGAGCCGGCGGAGCGCCATCACCTTGTCGTCGACCACGGTGCCGCAGGCGTCCTCCATCGCCGCACAGGCGCTCATCTGGTAGGCGACCGGGCAGATGCCGCAGATCCGGGCGGTGATGTCCGGCGCCTCGTCGAGCCGTCGTCCCCTGAGCAGCGCCTCGAAGAATCGTGGCGGCTCGAAGATGTCGAGCGTCACGGACTCGACTGCCCCGTCCCGCACGGTGACGTGGAGCCCCCCCTCGCCCTCGACGCGGGCGAGGGCGCCGACGGCGACGGTCCGGTCAGCGTGACGGCCGTGGCTCATTGGCGAGGCTCTCCTCCCTGAAGGCCGGCGCGCCGGCGTTGAACGTGCGGAACAGCCGGCTCACGTCGACGCGCGCGACGCCGTCTTCGAGAAGCCGTCCGGCGAGCGAGGCCGTGTTGGCCGTCTCGGCCGGGCCGAAGCAGCCGAAGCAGCCGCGGTCGACGGCAGGGCAGAGCGCGCCGCAGCCCGCACGCGTCACCGGGCCGAGGCAGGGGGCGTGGCGGGAGACGAGGAGGCAGACGGTGCCCCGCGCCTTGCACTCCTGGCAGACGCTGTGGCTCGGGATCCGGGGCTTTCGCCCGGCGAGCTGGGCGAGGATCACCTCGAGGAGCTGGTGGCGGTCGATCGGGCAGCCGTGCAGCTCGAAGTCGACCGGCACGTGCGCCGCGACCGGCGTCGAGGTGGCAAGGGTCGAGATGTAGTCGGGCCTGGCATAGACGGTGGCGGCGTACTCGCCCGCGCTCGCGAAGTTGCGCAGGCCCTGGATCCCCCCGGCGGTCGCGCACGCCCCGATCGTCACGAGGCGGTGCGAAGCGCGGCGGACCTCC
>JAKAOD010000312.1:0-2707 GCA_021823365.1 Actinomycetes bacterium
CGTAGAGCTGGCGGACCGCCTCCGCGCAGTCCACGTACGATGCGTAGTCCCCGCACCCCCCTCGTCCATCGTGGGCCACCATCGGTCTCCTGTCAGTTCCTCGCGGGGGCCGCTGCCGGCTCCCGCCCCCCGCCGCGGATCACGGCGCCGTCGCAGGGCCCGCAGCCACGAGGCCCCGCGACTGCGCGAATCCTGCCAACGTCTTCTGCAGAGCTCTTCTTCCCCGGTGGATGCGGCTCATCACCGTCCCGATCGGGACCTCGGTGATGTCCGCGATCTCCTTGTAGCTGAAGCCCTCGACGTCCGCGAGGAGCACGGCGATTCGGAACGCCTCCGGGAGCGCCTCGATCGCCTCCTTCACCTCCTCGTCGGTGAAGCCGGCGAGCGCCTCCTCCTCGGCGCTCCGGCCGAAGCCGTGCTCCGGCGAGAGGCGGTGATAGAGGTACAGGTCCTCCACGTCCTCGACGTCGCTCACCTCGGGGCGGCGCTTGGCGGCGCGATAGGAGTTGATGTAGGTGTTCGTGAGGATCCGGTAGAGCCAGGCCTTCAGGTTCGTGCCTTCGGTGAAGGAGTCGAACGACCGGTAGGCCCTGAGGTAGGTCTCCTGGACGAGGTCCTCGGCGTCCGCCGGGTTGCGCGTCATCCGGAGCGCCGCGCTGTACAGGGCGGTCATGTGCTCCATCGCCTGCTCTGCGAATCTGGCCCGGTCCGCCATGACCAGAGACCCTACCCAGCATCGGGGAAGCGGTCGACACCGCCCGCCATGGCCGGCGGGGGCCTCTATCCTCGACCGCCATGGGCGCCCGCACCCTCGGCCAGGACAGCGCCGCGCTCTTGCGCGCCGGCGAGGTGGAGGTGCTCTCGTGGCCGTGGCTCGCGGACCTCGGCGTGGACGCGGCGGTGACCACGCGTGCGCACGGCGCGTCCGTCGGGCCGTACCGGTCGCTGAACCTGGGCTTGCACGTGGGCGACGACCCCGACGCCGTCGCGGAGAACCGGCGTCGCGCAGCGACCGCGCTCGGCACCGGTGTCGGCGACCTCGTCTTCGCCAGGCAGGTGCACGGCACCCGGGCAGCGGTCGTCGGGCGGGCGGAGGCGGGGCGCGGGGCGCTCCACGACCGAGACGCCCTCGAGGCGGCCGACGCGCTGGTCACCGCGGAACCTGGGCCGGTGCTCGTCACGCTCGTCGCAGACTGCTCGCCGGTGCTCCTGGTCGACCCGGAGGCCCGAGTCCTCGCCACCGTGCACGCCGGGTGGCGCGGGGCTGTCGCGGGCGTGGTCCGCTCGGCCCTCGACTCCATGGCTGCGCTCGGTGCTCGGGCGGATCGGACGATCGCCGTCATCGGCCCGACCGTGTCGCCCGCGGTCTACGTGGTCGGGCCGGAGATCGAGGCGGCGGCCCGCACGACCCTCGGCGCAGACGCGAACCGCGTGCTGTGGGCGCACGGCGACCGCTTTCGGTTCGACGTGGCCGGCGCGAACCGGTTGCAGCTCCGTGCGGGCGGCGTCGGTGACGGGCGGATCGTCGGGACTTCGTTCACGTCCGGCGACGAGCACTTCTTCAGCGACCGGTCCGAGCGGCCGTGCGGCCGGTTCGGGCTGCTCGCCCGCTTGCGATGAGGCTCGTGCGGTGGCGCTCGTAGCATCGGGGGGACGATGAGGGCGGACCGCTTCGTCTACGAGGGGTACGACCTCGACGCCCGCGGGCGGCGAGTCGTGTGCCGCTACTCGCTCGGCCAGCACCGGTTCACCGAGGAGGTCCGCTTCGAGACGGCGCGCCATGCCGCCGCGTGGGACGATGCGGCGGTCGACGCGGCGGCTCGCATCCTGTTCCTCCTCGCCGGTGTCTCGTACTACAAGACCTCCGCCCCGCCTGTGGTCGACCTCGGCGCCACCGAGACGACGGAGGACGAGCGCGCGTTCCTCCGGACCTTTTACGTCGAAGGGCTCGGCGAGCTCGCCTACCGCAACGGGCTCGACCTCTCGGGGCTGGAGATCGTCGGACCCGACTCGGCCGCGCGACGCCCCGAGCGGCCGGCGCTCGTCGCCGGGCGGCCGCTCGTCCCCTTCGGCGCGGGCATCGACTCGATCGTGACCGTCGCGCACGTCGCCCGACGCGTCCCCGGCTCGTCCCTCTTCGTCGTGAGCCGCGCGGGCGACCGATTCGCGGCGATCGAGCACGCGGCCGCGGTCACCGGGCTCCCGATCGTGCGTGCCGATCGGAGGATCGACCCGGCGGTGCTTCGCTCGGCGGAGCTCGGGTTCCTGAACGGGCACGTGCCGGTGACCGGCATCCTCTCTGCGATCGCGGTCGTGGCGTCGGTGCTCGGCGGCCACGATGCAGTCGTGATGTCGAACGAACGGTCGGCGTCGGTGCCGACGGTCTGGGACGGCGAACGACCGGTCAACCACCAGTGGTCGAAGGGCGCTGCGTTCGAATCGGCCTTTCGTCGGTTGCTGGACGAGTCGCTCGCGCCCGCTCCCGGGTACTTCTCGTTCCTTCGCGCCCGCTCCGAGCTGTGGGTGGCCCGGGAGTTCGCCGCGCTCGACCGCTACCACCCCGTGTTCCGGAGCTGCAATCGCGCATTCGCTGCCGACCCGGCCCGCCGGCTCGACCAGTGGTGCGGCACCTGCGACAAGTGCTGCTTCATCGACCTCGTGCTCGCGCCGTACCTCTCCGCCGCGGCCCTGTCGACGATCTTCGCCG
>JAKAOD010000312.1:2717-4638 GCA_021823365.1 Actinomycetes bacterium
GAGCCTCTCGGCAACCCCGACCTTGCTCCTCGGTTCCAGGCGCTGCTCGGCGTCGGGGGGAAGCCGAAGCCCTTCGAGTGCGTCGGCGACGAGGAGGAGTGCCGTGCGGCAGCGGTCCTCGCCGCCGAACGGCCGGACCGGCGGGGCACAGCGCAGCTCCAGGCCTTCGCCGCGGAGGTCCGCACCGCCGCGCCTGCCTGGTCCGATCCCGCAACCCGTGATGCGGCCGCACAGCGGCTGCTCGAAGCCGACGGGCCCGAGCTCCTGCCCCCGACCTGGGCCGGCACGGCGGAGCCCCGCAACGCCCACAGGCTGCCCGTCCCCGGAGAGCCCGGACCCCGGTACGCCGGGACTCCGTCGTCCCCCTAGGCACCGCCCGACGATGAGCACGGTGTCTCGCCGGGTGGGCACGGTGGACCGGCCGTCGCTCGGCTGGTCGGACCTGAAGGGGGCGCGCGTCGGGCTCTGGGGCCTGCGCACGGAGGGCTCCGCCAGCCTCCGGCGCCTCCGGCGCATGGGCGTGGTGCCGGTGGTGGTCGACGACCGGCCGGCGGCGCCGACCTTCGGAGGGCTCCGCGTCCAGTCCGGCGACGCGGGGCTCGACGCGCTGGCGCATTGCGAGGTGGTCGTGAAGAGCCCCGGGATCAGCCGGCACGGCCCCCAGGTCCGCGCGCTCGTGGGCGCAGGGGTCGCCGTCGCGGGGGGCCTCGGGCTGTGGCTCCGGGAGGCGGACCGGACGCGAGTCGTCTGCGTGACCGGGACCAAGGGGAAGAGCACGACCGCAGCGCTCGCCGGCCACCTTCTTCGAGGGCTCGGGCACCGTTGCCTCGTCGCGGGCAACATCGGCCTCCCCCCCTGGGACCCGGGGGCCGGCGACGACTGGGACTTCTGGGTCGTCGAGACGTCGAGCTTCCAGGCGACCGACGTCGCGTCGTCGCCGCCCGTCGTCGCCGTGACCTCGCTCGCTCCGGACCACCTCGACTGGCACGGGTCCTTGGAGGCCTACTACGCCGACAAGCTCTCGCTGTGCAGCCAGCCGGGCGCCGCGCTCACGGTCGCCGACGCCTCGAGCGACGCCCTCCGCCGCCACGCATCGCTGCTCGGCCCCGAGGTCCGCTGGGTGGAGGAAGGCGACCCCGAGCTCGACGGTCCCTGGGTCGACGCGCTGGCGCTGCCCGGGCGCCATCATCGCCGTGACGCGCTCATCGCGCGTGCAAGCCTCCTCGGCCTCGGCGTCGACGCCGCGTCCGACGACGACCGGCTTGCCGCCGCAGCATCCGGGTTCACGCCGCTCGAGCACCGGTTCCGCACCGTCGGCACGGTCGAAGGGGTCGAGTTCGTCGACGACTCGCTCTCCACGAACCCGCTCCCCACCCTCGCGGCGCTCGACACGCTCGGGGACCGCCCCGTCGCGCTCCTCGTCGGCGGCCAGGACCGGGGCCTCGACTACCGGCCGCTCGCGGCGGCGCTCTGGTCGCGCCACGCCGAGACCTTCGTCGCGACGCTTCCCGCGGCAGGGGCACGGATCGGAGAGGTCGTGCGTGCCGAGGGCGGGGGGGACTCGAGGATCGAGGTCGTGGACTTCGACGACCTCGATCGCGCCACCGCCGCCTGCTTCTCTTGGGCGCGCGCCCGGGGCGAAGGCGGGCGGGCGGGCGTGGTCCTGCTGTCGCCGGCGGCACCGAGCTTCGGGCAGTTCCGCGACTACGAGGAGCGGGCGCTCGCGTTCGCCGCCGCGATGCGTGCGTGCGGAGAGTGACGCAGCACGCTGCCTCGTCGCCGCACCTGCGCGCTCACGCCGGGGGGACGAGCACGTGGGGGTTCATGATCCCGTCCGGGTCCAGCGCGCGCTTGATCGCAGCGAAGGCGCGGAGCTCGGCGGGGCTGCGGTTGAGCTCCAGCCACTTTCGCTTCGCGGTGC
>JAKAOD010000313.1 GCA_021823365.1 Actinomycetes bacterium
GTCGCGCCCGCCCACCGCCACCATCCCCCGATCGACGGGCAGGAGGCCCATGAGCGCCTTGCACAGCTCCGTCTGCCCGTTCCCCTGCACCCCTGCGACGCCGAGGATCTCCCCCGCCCGGACTTCCAGGGAGACCCCGTCGACTGCGATCCTGCCGGTCTCGTCGCGGACGACCAGGCCGTCGACGACGAGCACGACGTCTCCCGGCACCGCCGGCTCCTTGTGGACCCGCAGCTCCACGTCCCTCCCGACCATGAGCGTTGCCAGCTCGGCATCGGTCGCGCTCGGAGGGGGCGACCCGACAACCCGTCCCCGGCGGAGCACCGTGACCGCGTCTGCGACGGCCTGGACCTCCTTCAGCTTGTGGCTGATGAAGAGGATCGACCGGCCCGACGCCTTCAGCTCCCGCATGATCCTGAACAGCTCTTGGGTCTCGTTCGGGGTGAGGACCGCGGTCGGCTCGTCGAGGATGAGCACGTTGGCCTGACGGATGAGCGCCTTCACGATCTCGACGCGCTGCTGCACGCCGACCGGGAGGTGCTCGACGTAGGCGTCCGGGTCGATGGCGAGGCCGTAGCGGTTCGACAGGTCCTGGACCTCTCCGCGCGCCCGACGGCGGTCGAGGAGCCCGAACGGCTTCGTGGGCTCGCGCCCCAGGACCACGTTCTCCGCGACGGTGAACACCGGCACCAGCATGAAGTGCTGGTGGACCATGCCGATGCCTGCGTCGATCGCGTCCTTCGGGCTCCTGAAGCGGACGCGGTGGCCGTCGACCTCGATCTCGCCCTCGTCTGGCTGGGTGAGCCCGTAGAGGACGTTCATCAGCGTGGTCTTGCCTGCGCCGTTCTCGCCCAGGAGCGCATGGATCTCCCCGGCGGCGACGTCGAGGTCGATGTGGTCGTTGGCCACGAGGCTGCCGAAGCGCTTGGTGACCCCGCGGAGCTTCAGTTCCAACGCGCCCTCCTCGGGCCCGGGACGAGCGTGGCGAGGCGGCGGACCGGGAACACCCGGGCCGCCGCCTCGCCTCGACTGCTGAGGGCTCCTGCCGGCTGGACCGGGAACGCGCCGACGACGCGGCGCGCCCTGCCGGTCAGCGGTGAGCTCAGACGGGGCTCTTCGTCGGCGTCGGGATCTTGCCGTGGATGATGCCCAGCTCCACCCGCTTGAGCTGCGCCTTCAGGCTCGCCGGCACGCGCTTTGTCCACAAGTGGAACGGCGCGAGCAAGACGCCGCCGTTCGCGAGGGTCCCGATGTAGTTGCCACCCTTGTACGTGCCGTGCGCGGCCGACAGCACCGCGTTCTTGACCGCGGACTGGATGCCCTTGGTGACGCTCGTGATGAAGTACTTGCAGTACTGGGACGCGCTGATGCAGCCGTCGGTGTCGACCCAGAACATGTTCACGTGACCACCGGCGTTGTCCGCGTTCTGGACGGCCTTCGCAGAACCCAGCCCGACGTTGCCCGCGACCGGGAAGATGATGTCCGCGCCCTCGGAGATGAACGTCTTCGTGATTGTCTCACCCTTGGTCTGGTTCGTGAATGTCCCGGTGAACTCGCCCGTCTGGGTCAGCTCTGTCCAGCCGAGCACCTTCACCTTCGTGTGGTGCACATTGTTGTAGTAGCGGACGCCGTCCCAGAAGCCGTCCATGTAGATGGTGACGGTCGGGAGCTTCATACCGCCGTAGGTGGCCACCTTGCCGGTCTTCGTCATGCCGGCCGCGAGGTAGCCGCCGAGGAAGCCGTCCTGCACCGTGTTGAACACGAGCGCGTCGATGTTCTTGAACGGCGGCTTGTAGGTGTAGTCGACGATCGCGAACTTCTGCGTCGGGTGGGCCTTGGCTGCCGCTTCGGTCGCTGTCCCCATGAGGAACCCGACGGTCACGATGATCCCGCACTTCTGCGCGATGAAGGCGTTGATGTTCGGGACGTATGTGCTTGTCGACTTCGACTGCAGGTACTTCACGGTGATGTTCGGGTCGGCCGCCTTGGCTTCGGTCATGCCCTGCCACGACGACGCGTTGAACGAGCGGTCGTCGATCCCGCCGGTGTCCGTCACCATGCAGCCGACGAACTTGGCCGCCTTGGGCGAGTGCCTCGCAGCGGGACCCTTTCCGGACGCACCGGCGAAGGCCCCCGCGCTCCCCACCCCCACGAGGGCCGCCGAGCCCAGCGCAAGTGCACCTGCGAACGCAAACAATTTCCTCGACGTGAGTTTCACGTCGCCCCCTTTCCGCTTCTCTTCAGCCGCCGTCCCGCCACCTCTTGCGCGCGACGCCGTATTCTGGCACGCGCTTGCGCGCGGATGACGAACTCACGTCCCGACCGGGTGCCACACCGTCTTGATCTCGACGAAAGCCCTGGTCCGGCGCAACGTCGGCTGCGTTTCGGGGACGTCGTCGAGCGCGAGCACGCGTTTGAGGTTCGCTGCGGCCAGTCGCTCGAGCTCCTCACGTGCGCGGTAGGGAGCGCCGGTGATGTCGATGCCGTCGACGTCCATGTGCCCGGCGAGCACCGGCGCGAGCTCTGCCGTGCGGCCCGTCAGCACGTTCACCACGCCGGCCGGCACGTCACCGGTCGCGAGCGCCTCCGCGAAGCTCACCGCGGGAACGGGCCGGTCCTCGCTCGCCACGACGACGACGGTGTTGCCGGTGACGACCACCGGGGCGAGCGCGCTCACGAGCCCGAGGAGGCTCGACTTCTGCGGTGCGAGCACGGCGACGACGCCGGTGGGCTCGGGCACCGAGAAGTTGAAGTACGGACCCGCAACCGGGTTCGAGGCGCCGAGCACCTGGGCGACCTTGTCCGCCCACCCCGCGTACCACACGAGCCGGTCGACGGACGCGTCGACGGCGCGCCGCGCGGCGGCCGGGCGCAGCCCTTCGGCGAGGCCGACCTCCGCAGCGAGCTGGGCGCGGCGGCCCTCGAGCATCTCCGCGACGCGGTAGAGCACCTGGCCGCGGTTGTACGCGGTCGCGCCCGCCCACCCGAAGAGCGCGCCGCGGGCGGCGACCACCGCGTCGCGGGCGTCCTTTCTCGACGCCAGTGCGGCATTCGCGAGCGGGGTGCCGTCCGCCGCCGAGACCACGTAGGAGCGCCCGGACTCCGAACGGGGGAAGGCACCGCCGACGAACAGCTTGCACGTCCTGCGGACCTCCGCGCGGCCCGTGGGCGCAGACATCGGCTCAGACATCGAGGTACGCCTCCAGGCCGTGCCGGCCCCCTTCGCGCCCGAAACCGGACTCCTGGTAGCCGCCGAACGGGCTGGCCGGGTCGAAGCGGTTGTAGGTGTTGGCCCACACCACGCCCGCCTCCAGGTGCTGGGCCATCCAGAGGATCAAGCTCCCCTTCTCCGTCCAGACGCCGGCCGAGAGCCCGTACGGCGTGTTGTTGGCCTTGGCGACCGCCTCTGCGGGGGTGCGGAACGTGAGCACCGAGAGCACCGGACCGAAGATCTCCTCGCGTGCGATCCGGTGCGACTGGCTGACACCGGTGAAGACCGTCGGCGGGAACCAGAACCCGCGCTCGGGAAGCGTGCAGCGCGGAGACCACCGCTCGGCCCCTTCCTCGCTCCCCGCGTCGGCGAGACGCCGGATCTTCGCAAGCTGCTCCGCGGAGTTGACAGCCCCGATGTCGGTGTTCTTGTCGAGCGGATCGCCGAGGCGCAGCGTGGTGAGGCGCTGGCGGAGCCGGTCCACGACGAGCTCGGCGATCGGCTCGTGCACCAACAGGCGCGACCCCGCGCAGCAGACGTGCCCCTGATTGAAGAAGATGCCGTTGACGATGCCTTCGATCGCCTGGTCGATCGGCGCGTCCTCGAAGACGACGTTCGCCGCCTTGCCGCCGAGCTCGAGCGTCAACCGCTTGCGCGAGCCCGCCACCGTCCGGCGGATCTCCTTTCCCACCTCGGTCGACCCGGTGAACGCGACCTTGTCCACGCCCGGGTGGGCGACGACCGCTGCCCCGGTCGCGCCGGCACCGGTCACGACGTTCACCGTCCCGGGAGGCAGGTCGGCCTCCTGGCAGATCTGGGCGAGGAACAGCGCGGACAACGGCGTCGTCTCGGCCGGCTTCAGCACGCACGTGTTGCCGGCGGCGAGCGCCGGCGCGAGCTTCCAGGCGGCCATGAGCAGCGGGAAGTTCCAGGGGATCACCTGCCCGGCGACGCCGAGCGGACGCGGTGAGGGGCCGAAGCCCGCGTACTCGAGCTTGTCCGCCCATCCCGCGTAGTAGAAGAAGTGGGCGGCTGCGAGAGGCACGTCGACGTCGCGCGACTCTCTGATGGGCTTGCCGTTGTCCAGCGACTCGAGCACCGCCAGCTCGCGAGCGCGCTCTTGGATGATGCGGGCGATGCGGAAGAGGTACTTGGCCCGCTCGCGGCCGCGCATCTTGCCCCACCCCCCCTCGTAGGCCGCGCGCGCGGCGGCGACCGCGCGGTCCACGTCCCCTCCGCCGGCCTCTGCCACGGAGGCGAGCGGCTCTTCCGTGGCGGGGTCGACCGTCGTGAACGTGCGACCCGTCGCCGCCGGGCGGAACTCCCCTCCGATGAAGAGCCCGTACTCGGCGTCCAGGTGGACGATGTCGCGCGACTCTGGGGCAGGCGCGTAGTCGAACACAGGCCCCGGCGCCTCCGCC
>JAKAOD010000314.1 GCA_021823365.1 Actinomycetes bacterium
GACGCCACGCGCGGCGCGCCGTCGCGCGTCCCACCAGTCGCTCGCCACCTCGTCGGCGAGCACCGCGACCGCCGTCTCGATGCGGACGGCGAAACGGCGAGCGTCCTCGCCCTCGTCCGGGGTGAGCGGCGTGCCGAAGACCACCGAGACGGGAGACCGGCGTGGCAGGCGCTGACCGCCCTTCGGGAGCACGTGGCGGGTCCCGTTGACGTGGACCGGGACGACCGGACGTCCGGTGCGCCGCGCGAGGTAGGCCGCGCTCGCCGGCCGGAACGGCTGGGCCCAGCCGTCGGGGGACCGTCCTCCCTCGGGGAAGATGACGAGGTTCCACCCGGCTCCGAGCAGTTCGGCCGCGACGTCGGCGGAGCGCCGGTTGACCCGTGCCCGCTCGAAGGGGATGGCGGCGACGCCGAAGGACCACACGGCCGCCTTCCACCGACGGTCGAAGAAGTGGTCCGCCGCGGCGGCCACCACGGTGCGGTGGCGGAACCGGACCGGGAGGGTCGTGAGCAGGAGCGGGGTGTCCAGGTGACTGGCGTGGTTCGCCGCGAAGATCACCGGCGACGCGACGTGACGGAGGTGCTCGGCGCCCCGCACCGTCGCCGGCGCGATGAGCCGCGCCGCCGGGCGCGTGACGTTGTCGAGGACGATCGCCCGCGCGAGACGCACCGGGTAGCGGCGCGACCACTCGTGGTCGTAGTCGAGCCCGACCCGGCGCTCGGGCGCCGGGCGCGGGACCCCCGCCGGCCACGTGGGCGCGCGGAAGGGGAACCGGGCGTGGTTCACCGCACGTCCGCCAAGAGCAGCGGCGGGGTGTGGAGGTGGGTGAGGGTCGGCGAGCGCCCGACGACGTCGCTCGCCATCTCGAGCGCGTCGGCCAGCCTGGTGGCAGGGGAGAAGCCCATGCGCCGCACGGCGGCAGGGTCCCCGCCGACCACGATCACGCGGCCGAGATGGTCGAGCGCGTGCGCGCACCAGTACCACATGTAGAAGGGGTGGACGCCGTGGTAGGCGTGGCCCGTCCGGTAGAGGTGCACGTACCAGGGGTCGGTGGCGAAGGACTCCTCGTAGGTCTTCGAGATCTCGACGGGGTCCGTGGTGTCGCTCAGCACCTCCTCGAAGAAGTCGATGTAGCTCGGGTGGTGGCCCGGATGGAACTCCCAGGGCGTCGGGTGGTGCAGGATCACTACCCCGCCGCGGCGCACGAGGGGCTGGCCGCGGTAGAGGTTGAAGAAGTAGCCGAGCCCGAGGCACGCGACGAGGATCGGGTTCATGATCGAATTCACGTTGTACGGGGAGATGTAGGGGAGGCCCATCGTGAGGATGTCGGTCTGCCCGTCGACCTCCACCCCCTGCTGCTTCCAGATGTTCGCGGTCGTGACCGCGTGCACGGCCTCCACCTCGCCGGCCTGGACGGACACGAGTGCGTGCGGGGCTCGGATCGAGTGGAAGACCTGACGGGCGACGCGCGGCGGGGTCCGGTCGAGGGCCGCGGCCGCGGCGGCGTACATCGCCCGGTCGCGCACGCTCCACTCCCACTCGCGGCGCTGGAGGAACCCGAACTGCCGCGGGAACGTGTCGGTGTTCAGCGTGGTCTCGATCTGGAAGACCTTCACGCCGCTGTCCGCGATGAGGCGGCCCATGCGCCAGTTGGACGAGTGGAGCTCCGAGGAGGGAGCGTCCATGAACGAGCGGCTGTGCACCATCGTCTTCGGGTTATGGTGGTGGCGCAGGCTCCGGTAGCTGGCGAGCCCGGTGGCGACGCTCTTGTGCCCGCCGTCCATGGCGACCAGGTTGATGTTCACGTACACGAGGAGGTCGCTCGTCGCCGCGCGCTTGTTGATCTCGACGTCCTCGCCCTTGCCGGTGGTCCCGAGGTGCACGAGGTTGTCGGGGTCCTCGGCATCGTGCTGGGTGAGCAGCCCGCTTGGAGCGAACGCCTCGTAGATGCGGTCGCCGAGCGCGTGACGGAGCTCGGCTTCGGTCATCCGCCGGTGGAGCGCGAGCGCGGCGACGAGGACCACGTCGTCCACGCCTGCCTCCGCCGCCATGTCGAGCACCTGCTCCATCACGAGCTGGCGGACGTCGGGCGCCTGCATCGGCGGGAGCGGCAGCGACACGTCGTCGAAGCAGACGGTGAGACGCATCCCGGGCCAGAACAACGCGGGTAGCGGGTCGCGGTCGCCCAGCGGGTGGAGCAGCGCGTGACGGATGGCGCCGACCGGGTCCTCGAGCGGCACCAGCGGCTCCGGCGCGTAGATGACGCGGCTCCCTTCGGGGAGCTTCTCGAGCACGAAGCGCTCGCCGTGCCAGAAGAGGGTCGGCGGCGTGGAGCCGTCCACCTCCAAGACGAGCCCTGGACGGGGCGTCATGCCGTGCCTCCTGTGCTCGGCCGGCCGTCGCGGCCGGAGGTCGTGGATCGCGCGAGTTGGCGTGCGCCGGCGTGGCATGCGCCGGCGCCGTGCGCGCCGGCGTGGCGTGCTTCCTTGTGGCGCAGGTCGAAGGCGACCTTCACCGATCCTCTGCGGCCGGCCGCCCCGGCGTGCTGCACCGCCTCTTCGAACCGCTCGATCGGGTAGGTGGCCGAGACGAGGCGGCCGAGGCCGTGCGCGGCGACGACCTCGAAGGCGAGGTCGAAGGTGCGGGCGGTCGCGCCCGACGCCAGGCGCTCGGTGCCGTAGGCGTACGCGCCGAGGAGGCGGACCTCCCGGTGCCAGAGGGGAGCGAGGTCCACGTGGACGCGTCCTGGCATCCCGACGAGCACCACGCGGCCGCGCGGGCGGACCACGGCGAGCGACTGGCCGATGGAGTCGGCGGACCCGACGCAGTCGAACACCACGTCGGCACCCCCCGTTAGCGGCCCGCCGGGTCGGCGTGGACGGGGATCCGCCATCGAGAGCGAGCCGGTCTTCCGGCGAACAGCCCTCCCGAGCTGGTCGGGGGCGAGCGCCGCGGTCGCGCCCAGCTCGCCGGCGAGCCGGCGCTGGTGCGGGTAGCGGGCGCCGACGAGGAGCGCGCCGGGCGCGGCGACGTGCCCCGCCACAGACAGTGCGGACACGGCCGCGACGACGGCGAGCCCGAGCGTCCCCGCGCCGACCACGGCTACGGTCTCGCCGCCTTGCAGCGCGGCGTCGCACACCGCGTGCGTCGCGCACGCGACGGGCTCGACGACCACCGCGTCCTCGTCGAGGAACGTGTCAGGAACGGGGTGCAGCTGGCTCTCGTGGGCGACGAGGCCGGCGAGGGACCACCCGCCGCCAGTGTCGGCGCAGTAGCCGGTCTGGAGGCCGGGCTTCAGGTGCCCGAACGCGAGCCGCTCGCAGTTCCCGAGCTGGCCGCGCGCGCACGCCGGGCAGGGCGGGTCGATCCCGCGGGCGGCGCACCCGAGAACCGGCTCGATCACCACACGGCCACCGGTCTCGAGCACGCCCACGACTTCGTGCCCGGGCACGAAGGGGAAGCTCACGACGTGCTCGAAGTAGCGCGAGCTCCTGCCGTCGAGCGTCGCGAGATCCGACCCGCAGATGCCCGACAGCAGCGGGCTCACCCGCACCCAGCCGGGTCCTGGCAGCGCGGGCGGCTCGGTGTCGAGCAGCCGGAGCGGTCCGACGGCGGCCCCCCGGCCCGACCCGAGCGTCGAGGCGATCCTGGACGCAGCGAAGCGGGGGAGGTTCCGTTCGAAGACGAGCGACCTCACGGCCGCCCCCGGACCTTCGAGAGGGGGCGCACGTCGAGCGGGCCGATCGGCAGCGGACGCGACGCGCCGCCCGCCGCGCGCCCCCAGTGCTCGACGTGCCAGCCCCTCCGCCGGGCGATCGCCGCGAGTCGGGTCTCGGGGTTCACGGCGACAGGGAACCCGACCGCCTCGAGCATGGCCAGGTCGCTCGCAGAGTCCGCGTACGCGACCGACTCTGCGAGGTCCAGACCGTGGGCCGCCGCGTAGTCGGCGAGGAGCTGCGCCCGGGCCTCCCCGATGGGGGGCAGCTCGTCGAGGCGCCCCGTGAAGCGGCCGCCCGACTGCGCCATGCGCGCGCAGACGATGTCGTCGAAGAGCGGGCGGAGCGGTGCGATCACGAAGTCGAGCGCTCCGGTGATGAGAAGGGTCCGGTGACCGAGCCTGCGGTGCTCCCGGACCCTCGAGAGCCCCGCCGGGAACGTGCGGGGGAGGAGCTGGCGGTGGAAGAGCTCCCATGCGTCTTCTTCGAGCTGCGCCACGGGTGCGCCGTCGTACCGGCGGTAGAAGAGCCGGAGGAAGTCGCCCCGGTCACGCCGGTCGAGCGCCAGGAGCGAGGGCCCCTCGGCGAGCAGCTCCGCCACGAGCTTCGGCCGGCGCGCCGCGGAGAGGTGGCGCGAGGCGAGCCACGCGTAGCTGTCCACGACGTTGGCCGCGATGAGGGTGTGCTCGAGATCGAACGCCGCGAGGTGGCGGTCCGGCGAGAGGATCGACCGGCGCGCGCGCTCGGGGCGGCTGTCGAGCGTCGGGCGCCCGGGCGTCGTCTTCACGCGGGCGTGCGCCACGATCGACGGCAGATGGATGTCGTGGACGTAATGGCCCCAGTCGATGACCGAGGGGTCGAAGCAGAATGCGCTGCGGTCCG
>JAKAOD010000315.1 GCA_021823365.1 Actinomycetes bacterium
CGTCGAGGTCACCCAGGCGGTGCACTCCCGCATCGTCAACGCCCAGTTCGAGGAGCTCGAGCGGGCGAGAGAGGTCCACGAGGTCTTCACCCAGCTCAGCCTCGACGGCGCCTCCGCCGCCGAGATCGTCGCCGCCGTCGCCGAGCTCGCCGGCTGCCCGGTCCTCCTCGAGAGCCTGAGCCACCAGCTCCTCGCCTATGCCGGGCCCGGCGTCGAGCGCTTCCTCACCGGGTGGGAGCGCCGGTCGCGGGCAATCCCTTTCCCGGAGGCCGGTGCCGTCGCACGCGCCGACGGCTGGCTGGCGAGCCGGGTCGCCGTGCGCGGAGAGGAATGGGGCCGGCTCGTCCTCGTCACCGACGGACCGGCGACCCCGACCCAGGTGCTCGCCGCAGAGCGAGGCACGTCGGCGCTGGCGCTCGAGCGGCTGGTCGAGCGCGACCGCGAATCGCTCGAGCGCCAGGTCCACCGGGGCCTGCTCGCCGAGCTCCTCGACCACGGCGACGCGGGAGCCCGAGCCGTGGCGCTTCGCGCCCGGGCCGTCGGCGTGCCGCTCGAGGGCCGGACGCTCGTGGGCGTCGTCGTGCGGCTCGCGGGCGACGGTGCGGCGTCACTGCTCGCCTCGCAGGCCCGTGACCGACGCCTCGCCGAGCTCGCGGCGCGCGCCGCGCGCCGCGCCGCCGCACCGGCGCTCGTCGGCGCGCTGCGACCCGGTCAGGTGTGGCTCCTCGCCTCCTTCGAGGAGCGCCGGGACCACCGGCGGGCCCTCGCCCTCCTCGCCCGCGAGGTGCGCGCCGACTTCGAGGTCCCCACGCCCGGCAACCTGGTCGTCGCCGCCGGCCTCGCGGTCCACCGGCCGGAGGAGGCGGGGCGCTCCCTCCAGGAGGCGATCCAGGTCGCGTCGGCGGCGTCCGTCGCGTCACGGGCCGGCGGCGGCGGCGCTGGGCACGGTGCGGCGGCGGGAAGGGCCGGCGGCGGCCGCGGCCCGGCCAGCGGCGGCGAAGCGAGCGCCGACTTCGTCGAGCTGCCCGACGTGCGGGTGCGCGGCCTGCTCTACCTGCTGCGGGACGACCCCAGGCTGCAGAGCTTCGTCGAGCGCGAGCTCGGCCCGCTGCTCGCTCGCGACGCCGAGGAGCCGGAGGGCCGGCTCGTGGAGGCTCTTGAGGCCCTGTGCCGCAGCGGTGGCAACGTCGCCGCCGCCGCGAAGGCCTTCGGGCTGAGCCGCGCCGCCTACTACCACCGGCTGGCGCGCGTCGAAGAGGTCCTCGGCGCGCGGCTGGCGCCCGTCGAGTCGCTCCTCTCCTCTCACCTCGCCCTGCTCGCGCTGGCGACGATCCGGGCGGAGGCTCAGCGCGACGAGACGGCGACGCGGAACGCCGACTCGGCGGCCAGCGCGGCGAAACCCGGCTTGATCACCCCGTTGATGAGCGCCAGGCGGTCGTCGAAGGGATAGAAGGCGCTCTTCATCGCGTTGATGGACAGCCACGCGAGGTCGTCCCAGCCCCAGCCGAAGGTCTCGGCGCATCGCTGCATCTCCGAGGACAGGGTCACCCCGCTCATCAGCCGGTTGTCCGTGTTGATCGTGACCCGGAAGGAGAGGCGCCGCAACAGGCCGATCGGGTGGTCGGCGAGCGAGACGACGACGCCGGTGTGGACGTTGGAGGTCGGGCAGAGCTCGAGCGGCACCCTCCGGTCGCGCACGTAGCTCGCGAGCCGCCCGAGCGCCACGCCGCCTCCGCCGTCGACCGTGATGTCGTCGACGATGCGCACGCCGTGCCCCAGCCGCTCGGCGTTGCACCACTGGAGTGCCTCCCAGATCGACGGCAGGCCGAACGCCTCCCCGGCGTGCAGCGTGGCATGGAAGTTCTCGCGCTGGACGTGCTGGAACGCGTCGAGGTGCAACGTCGGCGGATAGCCGGCCTCCGCGCCGGCCACGTCGAACCCCGCGACACCGTCGTCCCTGTGGCGGACCGCCAGCTCGGCGATCTCGAGCGAGCGGGCGGCGGTCCGCATCGCGGTGAGCAGGGCCCGGACGACGATCGGCCGGCCACGCGCCGCGGCGGCCGCCATCCCGTCGGCGAAGCCCTCGAGCACGGCTTCGGTGATCTCCTCGAGGCCGAGCCCCTTGTCGGTGTGGAGCTCGGGAGCGAAGCGCACCTCGGCGTAGACGACGCCGTCTTCGGCCAGGTCCTCGACGCACTCGAGGGCGACGCGCTCGAGCGCCTCTGCGGTCTGCATGACGCCGACGGTGTGCGTGAAGCCCTCGAGGTAGCGGACGAGGTCACGGCGAGGCGTGTCGGCGACGAACCAGCGGGCGAGCTCGTCGGGGTCGGTCGTCGGCAACCCCGTGTAGCCGTTGTCGACGGCGAGCTCGACGACGGTCTCCGGCCTGAGGCCGCCGTCGAGGTGGTCGTGGAGGAGCACCTTCGGCGCCCTGCGGATCTGCTCGAGAGTCGGCGGGAATCCCTGCATCCTCGGAGCGTAACCGTCTACCGGGGTCAGGGCTCCCCGGCGATGCGGGCGAGGACCGGAGGCGCGGCGGCCGGCTGCCCTTCGCCGACCACTATCGCCCCGTCGAGGGCGGCCCGGGCCCGGTCAAGTCGCGCCGGGTCGTCGGCGTGCAGCTCGAGGAGCGGCTCGCCGCTTCGGACCTCGTCGCCCGGCTTCGCCAGGCAGACCACGCCGGCTGCCGCGGAGACCGGGTCCTCCTTGCGCGCCCGTCCCGCCCCGAGGCGCCAGGCGCATGTACCGACGGCGCGGGCGTCGCAGCGCGTCACGACCCCGGAACGCTCGGCCACCACCGTCTCGACGTGCGCGGCACGCGGGAGGGGCGCGTCGGGGTCGCCGCCCTGGGCGTGCACGAGCTCCCGCCAGACCGCCATCGCCGATCCGTCGCGAAGCGCCGCCGACGGATCGGCGTCGAGGCCGGCGAGGGCGAGCATCTCCCGCGCGAGGGCGAGCGTCACCTCGACGAGATCGCTCGGGCCGCCCCCGGAGAGGACCTCGAGCGCCTCGGCGACCTCGAGGGCGTTGCCCACCCGCCGCCCGAGCGGCGCGTCCATGGGGCTCAGGAGCGCGACGGTGCGCACGCCGTTGTCGCCGCCGAGCGAGACCATCGTGCGGGCGAGCTCCTCGGCGCGCCCGCGCTGCTGCATGAAGGCGCCGGAGCCGACCTTCACGTCCAGCACGAGAGAGCTCGTCCCCTCGGCGACCTTCTTCGAGATGATCGACGCGGCGATGAGCGGGACCGACTCCACCGTGCCGGTGACGTCCCGCAGGGCGTAGAGCTTCCCGTCGGCGGGCGCGAGCCCGGGCCCCGCGGCGCAGATGACGCAGCCCACGCGTTCGAGCTGGCCGACGATCTCGTCCACGGTGAGGGCGGAGCGCCACCCGGGGATCGACTCGAGCTTGTCCAGCGTCCCGCCGGTGTGCCCGAGGCCGCGCCCGGAAAGCTGCGGCACGGCCGCGCCGCAGGAGGCGACCAGCGGGGCGAGGACGAGCGAGACCTTGTCGCCCACGCCGCCCGTGGAGTGCTTGTCCACCGTCGGGCGACGAAGCCCCGAGAGGTCCAGGCGCTCGCCCGAGGCGACCATCGCCGCTGTCAGCCGGGCGAGCTCGGAACGGCTGAGCCCGCGGAAGTAGACCGCCATCAGCCACGCCGCCACCTGCTCGTCGGGGACGCGCCCGTCGGTGTACGCGGCGACGAGCCAGTCGAGCTCGGCGCCGGCGAGCTCGAGGCCGTCACGCTTCCGCCTGATGATCTCGACGGCGTCGAAGGAGGACCTGCCCGGGACGGCGGGCTCGGTCGCCGCGGGCTCGGTCGCCGCGGGCTCGGTCGCGGGCGGCTCAGTCACGGAGCTCTGCACCCCGGTCGCGGCGGGCGGCGAGGTCGGTGCCGGTGAAGGCCCCCGGCAGCAGCGAGCCGAGGGTCGCCGGGGGCTCCCCCGGCCCGGCGTCGAGCAGCAGGCCGGGCCCGCCGTGCTCGGCCAGGAGCTGCCTGCACCGGCCGCAGGGCGCGAGGGGCTCGCCGTCGCCGGCCGTCACCGCGACGGCGACGAGCCGGCCGCCGCCGGTCGCGGCGAGGCTCGATACGAGGCCGCACTCGGCGCAGAGGGTGAGGCCGTAGGAGGCGTTCTCGACGTTGCAGGCCGAGAGCGTCCGGCCGTCGTCGCAGAGCCCGGCGGCCCCGACCCGGAGCCCGGAGTAGGGCGCATAGGCGCGCGCCGAGGCGAGCTTCGCGGCCTCGCGCAGGGCCGCCCAGTCGACGCGGGATGACGGCATCCTGGCTCAGTCCCTCCTGTAGGGGACGCCGTCGGCGCCCGGGGGCCGGACACGACCGACGAGCCCGGAGACGACGGCGATGGTGATGACGTACGGCGCCATCGCGAGGAAGGGCGAGGGGATCCCGACGTTGAGCACGGCGAGGAAGCTCTGCAGCGAGACCGAGAAGCCGAACAAGAGCGCCGCGCCGAGCGCGCCGAAGGGCCGCCAGCGGCCGAAGATCATCGCTGCCAGCGCGACGTAGCCGAGACCCGAGCTCATGTCGGAGGAGAACTGCCCGACCGAGCCGATCGTGAAGGACGCCCCGCCGAGGC
>JAKAOD010000316.1 GCA_021823365.1 Actinomycetes bacterium
GGTCCGGGTGGCCGCGATCGCCGCACACGTCCGCGCGGGAGCGCACGGCGCGCCCGGCGCTGCGGACGGCGCGCCCGGCGCTGCGGACGGCGCGCCCAGTGTGCACGGCGCGCCCGGCGCTGCGGACGGCGCGCCCGGCGCTGCGGACGGCCCCGACGACCCCGGTCGAGCCGACACCACCGTCGCCCAAGGCTTCGACGACGGCGAGGGTGCGTCGCGTGGTCCCGAGCGGCTTCCGTTCGTCCTCGTCGTCGTCGACGAGCTGAACGACCTCATGATGGTGGCAGCCCGCGACGTCGAGGACTCCGTGTGCCGGATCGCGCAGATGGCACGCGCCGTGGGGATCCACCTCGTGCTCGCCACCCAGCGGCCGTCGGTCGACGTGATCACCGGTGTGATCAAGGCGAACGTCCCGAGCCGGATGGCCTTCTCGGTCTCCTCGCTCGCCGACAGCCGGGTCATCCTCGACCAGCCCGGCGCAGAGCGGCTCATCGGCAAGGGCGACATGCTGCTCCTGACGGCCTCGTCGAGCGTCGCCCGGCGTCTCCAGGCTCCCTGGGTGTCCGAGGAGGAGGTGCGGGCGGTGGTCGCCCACTGGCGCCGCCAGGGGCGCGTGACCGAGCCCGTCGTGGGCATCCAGGGGGTGGACGACGGCCCCACGAATTCCGGACTCTCCGGAGAGGACGACGACGAGCTGCTCGAGGCAGCCTTGGAGCTCGTCGTCCGCAGCCAGCTCGGCTCCACGTCCATGCTGCAGCGCAAGCTCCGAGTCGGGTTCGCACGTGCGGGCCGGCTCATGGACCTGCTGGAGCTCCGGGGTGTGGTCGGACCGTCGGAGGGATCCAAGGCCCGGGCGGTGCTGATGACGCCCGAGGAACTGGACGCACGCCCTCGATAGCCTGATCGTTCGTGACCTTGGCACCACCGTCGAGCGCGAACCCGCGCGGGCCGTTGCGAGACCGGAGCAAGCCGGACGGGTCCTTGCGTGGTCGAGCCGCCGCTCCGCCCGCGCGGGCCTTGGCGGCGTCGGTCGGCGAGCGCCGGCGGTCGCCGTCAGCTCGGCGGTGGACCGCGCGTCGCCGGCTCCGCCTCGCCCGGACCCTGTCGGGGTTGATCGTGCTCGTGCTGCTGATCGTGTGGCTCGCCGGCTCGGGCAGCGGGGTGGCCGGGGTCCCGAAGCCGACCGTTCGGGTGACCCTTGCACCCGTCGCGATCGTGGGAGACCCTGCCGGGGCGCAGGGCGCGGGGGCGCAGGGCGCCGGAGCGCAGGGCGCCGGAGCGACCCCTGCCGGATCGCAGGGCGCGGGGCAGGGCGCGGGGGCGCAGGGCGCCGGATCAGCGTCTGCCGGCGGGTCGACTCCCCCGGGCTACTCGTGGCCGTCGACCGGCGAGGCCGCTGTCGCCGTGCCGGAAGTCGGCTACCGGGCGCAGTCCGGCGCCGAGCGCCCCGTCCCCGTCGCGAGCATGACGAAGATCATGACCGCGTACGTGGTGCTCGGGGACCACCCGCTCGCGCTCGGCCAGCAAGGGCCGCGGGTGAGGATCACGGCCGCGGACGCGTCGCAGTTCGGGGTGGACACGGTGACCAACCAGTCCAACGTCGTCGTGAAGGCCGGCGAGGTCCTCACCGAGCGCCAGATGCTCGAGGGGCTCCTCGTCCACTCGGCGAACGACCTGGCGTACGCGCTCGCCGTCTGGGACGCGGGCGACATCGGCGCGTTCGTCGCCAAGATGAACGAGACGGCGAAGAGGCTCGGGATGCGTCACTCGCACTTCGCGGATGCGAGCGGCTACTCGCCGTCGTCGCGCTCGACTGCCGCGGATCTGCTGCGGGTCGCGGCGGCCGCGATGTCTGACCCGGTCTTCTCGCAGATCGTGTCGATGACCTCGGTCACCTTGCCCGTCGCGGGGACCGTCCAGTCGTACACCCCGCTCGTCGGGACGACAGGGGTGGTCGGGGTGAAGTCCGGGTTCACCACAGCTGCCGGGGGCGGAGACGTGCTCGCCTACCAGACGTCGGTGGGCGGCCATGACCTCCTCGCGCTCGCAGCCGTCACCTCTCTGCGGACATGGACAGTGCTCGGGGTCGCGGGCAAGACCGCCCTCGCGCTCGCCAAGGCGGCCGCAGCGCGCGTCGAGGCTGTGACGATCGCCAAGCGGGGTACCGTCGTCGCGCAGGTCCGGGCCGGCGGCCGGACGATCCCCCTTTCGACGTCGGCCGCGGCCAGCCTGCTCGCCCTGAGCGGATCGCGGGTCCGTCAGGTCGTCCATCTCCGCGCGCTTCGCGTGGGGACGAGGAAGGGCACCCGGCTGGGCGCCGTGGTGTTCGTGCTCGCGGGCGAGCGCGTCACGGTGCCCGTGCGCGCCGCCGCGCGCATCTTCTGACGTCCGTGCGAGCGCGTGCGCCCGCGTCGGCGGCCAACCTCGGGCCGGGTCTCGACGTCCTCGCCCTCGCGCTCGACCTCTACGTCGAGGTCGAGGTCGAGCCCGCCGAGCGCCTGTCGGTCACGAGCGACGGCGAGGGCGCGGACCTTCCGACGGACGCCCGCCACCTCGCTGCTCGCGTGGCGTCCGCCGTCTCCGGCCACGACAGGCTCGCGATCCACGTCCGGTCCGAGGTGCCCGTGGCGCGCGGGCTGGGGTCGTCGGCCGCGATCGCGCTCGCGGCAGCCGCGGCGGCCGGTGCGGACGACCCGCTCGCGGTCGCCGCTCGCGAGGACGGGCACGCGGACAACGCGGGGGCGGCGTTCGCCGGCGGGCTCGTCGCGGTCAACGCGCTCGAGCGCGGCTGGAGAGTGTCGCCACTGCCGCTCGACATCGGGCTCGCGTTCGTCGCCCTCGTCCCGGATCGGCCGCTCGAGACGGCCCGGGCGCGCGCGGCGTTGCCGGCAGAGGTGCCGCGCGCGGACGCCGTCTATAACCTCGGCCGTCTCGCGTTGCTCCTCGAGGGGCTCGGCGACCGACGCAGGCTCGTCCCCCAGGCGACCGGAGACCGGCTGCACCAGGGACCCAGGACGCTGCTCTTCGCCGAAGCTCCGGGGCTCCTCGCCGCGCTGGAGGCGGGCGGCGCGCTGGCGGCGTGCTGGTCCGGGGCAGGACCGACGCTGCTCGGGATCTGCGACGAGCGCGAGTCCAAGGCGGTGGCGGGCGCAGGGCGCGCCGCGTTGGCCGATGCGGGCGTCGCCGGGCGCGTCCTCGAGCTGCACGCCGACGTCGAGGGGCTCGTCGTGGGGGAGGACGCGCGGCTGCCCGCGCGCCGCGGCGGGGCGCGCCGGGGCGGGGCGCGCCAGGGCCCGGCGTAGACTCCGGCAGTGGGCCGCAAGTTCCTCGTCCGCACCTTCGGGTGCCAGATGAACGAGCACGACTCCGAGCGCCTTGCGGGGCTGCTCAGCGCAGAAGGGATGGAGCCGGCGGAGGGCCTCGACGACGCGGACGTCGTCGTCTTCAACACCTGCTGCATCCGTGAGAACGCCGACAACAGGCTCTACGGCCAGCTCGGCCAGCTGAAATCGCTGCGCCAGCACCGCCCCGATCTCCAGATCGCCGTGGGCGGCTGCCTCGCCCAGAAGGACCGCGAGCTCGTCCGGCGGAAGGCGCCCCACGTCGACGTCGTGTTCGGCACCCATAACCTCGCGCGCGCGCCCGAGCTCCTGCGCCGCGCGACGAGGGAGGGGCCGGTCGTCGAGGTGCTCGACGCACCCGACTCCACGCTGTCCGACCACGCGCCGGCGATCTCGGCGGTGCGCGAGCTGCCGTACGCGGCGTGGGTCACCATCCAGACCGGTTGCGACAATTCGTGCGCCTTCTGCATCGTGCCCGCCGTGCGCGGTCCCGAGGTGAGCAGGCCGGTCGCCGACCTCGTCGGCGAAGTCCGCTCGCTCGTCCGCCGCGGCGTGGTGGAGGTCACGCTGCTCGGCCAGAACGTGAACTCCTACGGGCGCGACCTGACGAAGCGCCGGCCGCTCTTCGCGGAGCTGCTCCGGGAGATCGGGGCGGTGGAGGGCGTGCGAAGGATCCGGTTCACGAGCCCGCACCCGAAGGACCTGCGCCCCGAGACCGTCGCCGCCATGGCCGAGGTCGGCGCCGTCTGCGAGCAGCTCCATCTCCCGCTGCAGGCAGGCAGCGACCGCGTCCTCGCGGCGATGCGCCGCGGCTACACGGCGGAGCGGTACCTCTCCCGCCTGGCTGCCGCTCGTGCTGCCGTGGACGACCTCGCGGTGACCACGGACCTCATCGTCGGGTTCCCCGGCGAGACGGAGGAGGACTTCGCCGAGACGCTGGCGGTCGTGGCCGACGCAGAGTTCGACAGCGCCTACACCTTCATCTTCTCTGCGAGGCCCGGGACGCGCGCTGCGGCCATGCAAGATGCGTTCGTCCCGGCCGACGTGGTGGCGGACCGGTTCGAGCGGTTGCTGCAGGTCGTCGAGCGCTCGGCGCTCCGTCGCAACCAGGCACGCGTGGGACGGACCGAGGAAGTGCTCGTGGAGGGCCCGAGCCGCCGAGACCCCGCCGTGCTGACCGGGCGGACTCGCCAGGGCAAGCTCGTGCACTTCGCACCCTTCGAGGGGGGCGGGCCCGCCCCGGGT
>JAKAOD010000317.1 GCA_021823365.1 Actinomycetes bacterium
CCTTGCCGACTCTGAGCGCGATCTTCTCCTTGCCCCGAAGCGGGCGACGTTCACGGGTGACCGCAGCGTGGATCGCCTCGAGCTCGTGCTCGGTCGATTCGAGCAGCTCTGCACGCTTTCGTGCCCGCTCGGCGGCAAGGAGCGGGTTCTTGGCTGCGACGAGCCGCTCGCCGGGGTAGTCCGGGTGGGTCACCTCGAACAGCTCGGCCTCGTCGAACAGCGAGAGCTGGATCGCCCCGGCCTCGACCAAGGCATTGATCTGCGGTGCGCGAAGCGCCGTGATCCAGTCGAGCTCGCCCGGCAAAAGGTCGTCCCTGATCCGCGCCTGGGTCAGCATGCTGCGGTCTCCGATGAGACAGATCCGCTCGAGGCCGAAGCGCTCGCGCAGCTTCACCACCTGTTGGGCGACGGTCTTCGGGTCGCCGGTGTTGCCGGGGAAGACCTCGACCGCCACGGGGATGCCCTCGGTCGTGCACAACAGGCCGTAGACGATCTGCAGCCGCCCGTGCACGCCGTCTCTTGGATGGCCGAGTGCCCCGAGCGGGCAGCTGCGCCCCTCGAAGGCGGCCGAGGAGACGTCGTAGAGGACCAGGACCCCCGAGTGGAGATGGCGGGCGGCGAGCGCCTTCTCGATCTCTGCCTGGCGGGAGAGGACGTAGTCCATCGCGTCGTAGAGGTCGTCCTCGTCCGCGCCTCTCACCCCGAGCAGCTCCCCGAGCGAGGAGGTCGCCGACTCTTCGCGAAGCGCTCGGGCGCAGGCGAGCTTGGAGGAGGGCTCGATCACCTGGTGCACGACCATCGCGACGACGAGGTCGCGCTGGCGCGAGGGAACGGGGTCGATCGCCTCCTCGAGGCGAAGGGAGAAAAGCGTGCCGAGCACGGCGGCGACATGGCCGTGGGGGAGGCTGCGGGTGATCTCGAAGGACCCCGGAACGACACCGGGGGCCACCTCGCCCCTGAGCACCGCCCGCAGCGCCTCGACCTTGTCCGCCGGCCAGTGCGAGAGGTTGGCCAAGGTGCGGTTCTTCACCTTGCCGCTCTCGCGATAGCTCTCGCGCAGAAGGATCGCCGGCGGCGACCCCCGGTTCGGCACGACGGCCACGTACATGCCGACATTCTACTTGCACGTGTGACATCCAAACAAGCATTACCAACTGTGACCTCCCTCTGCCCTCGCGGCTACATGACTACGTCGCCCTCCTCTTCCGAGCGCGAAGGGCCAGCACAAGCTGACAAGACGGTCCAAGGGCCGAGGTTGCTAGGGGGAACTTCGGGCTAGTCGGCACCCAGCTCGGCGCAGCGCGCCCGAGCCTCAGGCCCGGCAGAGGATCTCCCCGTTGGGAATGGCGATCCATCCGGCGTCGGACCCCGCCCAGCGGTGCCATGCGTCGGCCATGGCCACGAGCTCGACGTCGGTGGCGAGACCGTGCGCCCGGGCGCTCTCGGCGAACGCGGAGCGGGTGACGCGCTCCGCCCACGACGCTCCCCACCACTGCCGCTCCTCGGCAGCGCCATAGACCCAGGTGCTGGCCGAGGCGGTGATCTCCGCGTAGCCGGCGCGGCGGGCCCAGGGCACGAGCCAGCGACCGCCTTGCGGCTCGCCCCCGTTGGCCCGCGCCACCGCCAGGTACAGCGCCAGCCACCGGTCGAGCACGGGGTCCGGCGGCGTCCAGAGGAACCCGCCGTAGTCCCCGTCCCGGGCCGCCACGACTCCGCCTCGCCGGCACACCCGGCGCATCTCGCGCAGGGCACCGACCGGGTCGGGCAGGTGCTGGAGCACCTGATGGGCATGGACCACGTCGAAATGGCCGTCGGGGTAGGGCAGGGCCAGGACGTCTGCGTGCTCGAACACGACGTTGCCGGCGCCGCGGGCTGCCGCGGTCGCCCGGGCCTCCTCGAGGACGCCGGGGGCAGCGTCGACGGCCACCACGGTGCCGGGGGCGATCAGGACGGCGAGGTCGGCGGTGATGGTGCCGGGCCCGCATCCGACGTCGAGAAGGGACATCCCGGGGCGCACGTGCGGGAGCAGGTAGGCGCACGAGTTCGCCGCGGTGCGCCAGCGATGGGACTGGAGAACGCTGTCGTGGTGGCCGTGGGTGTAGCGCGGCGCCGGGCGGTCGCTCATGACGGCAGCATGCGCCCTGCCGCTCCCATTGACAAACAGATCATCCTCACATTCTTCATAAGGATCGCGAATGGGGTGACTACGATCGGAGGCCGTGGCCCGGTCCGAATGGCTGCGCACCTTCGTCGCCGTCTACCGCGCCGGGTCGGTGACGGCGGGAGCCCGGCAGCGGCGGCTGTCCCAGCCGGCGGCGAGCCAGCAGCTGGCGGCCCTGCGCGCATTGGCCGGGGATCCCCTGCTCACGCGGACGCCCGCCGGCGTCGAGGCCACGCCCCGGGGCCGCGAACTCTACGGACAGGTTGCCGACGCGCTCGACCGCCTCGAAAGTGTCCTGGCCGCGCTGGACGGCGGCCGTCTGCCCGAGCCGGCCGTGGTGCGCATCGGAGCATCGGCCGAGTACGCCGCGCTCCGGCTGGTGCCGGCCCTCGCCGCCGTGCCCGCGACGGTCCGCTTCCGCTTCGGCGGCGACACCGAGCTGCTGGGCCTGCTCGGGTCCGGCGAGCTGGACCTGGTGTGCGTGCCGCGCGTGCCCGAGCGACGAGACCTCGCCGTGACGCCCTTGCCCCCGGAGCCCCTCGTGCTCGTGGCTGCCCCATGGCTGGCACCGCCGCCGGCCGAGGCGGCGGTGCCGCACCGTCTCGGCGACTGGTTGGCCGGACGCCCCTGGGTGGCCGTCACCGTCGAGCTGCCACGAACCCGACGGCTGTGGGCAGAGGTGCTGGGCCGGCCGTTCGCCGGCGACCTCCGGATGGTGGCTCCCGACCGCCGGGTGGTGGCTGCTGCGGTGGCGGCCGGCATCGGCGTCAGCCTCCTGCCTCGCTACGCCTGCCAAGCAGCCCTCGACGCCGGCGCCGTGGTCGAGGTGGGCACGCCCCGCGACGTGGTGGCGGCCGAGCCGTGGTCCGCCTGCACGCGCGTCGCCGGCGGCGGACCGGCGGCGAGGCTTCTCGACGCCGTCGTCGACGCCCTCAGGCGCCCGGCGCCGCCACCGTGACCGCGTACGGTCGCAGGGCGCGGCCCGCCGCCGCATCGGGCACGCCGCTGCGGCGACCGTCCGGCACATACGGGATGGCGCCGGCCGGAGAGCAGCATGAGCCCGCCTCTTGGTTCATGGAGTCGAGCGGCGGAAGCGAAGCGTCGCCACCTCGAACGGGCGCAGGTCGAGCCGGACCGGCCGGCCGCCAGCGGTCGCAGTCGCTGTCGACGTGACGACCGCCCCGGCGTCGAGGTCCGCCCCGGGGAGCGGACGCTCAAGCAGGTCGCAGCGGACGGCTCCCGTGTGGGCGAAGCCGGCGACGAGGGTCGCGGAGGCTCGGCCACCGAGCGCCTCGTAGCAGCGCACGACCACGTCGCCGGACCGGTCGTCGGCCGCCTTCACCGCCTCGACGACGACCGCGCCGCGTCCCCCGTCGTCGACGGCGAGGATCGGCGCGACGGCGGCGGCGCCCGCCACGACCCTGAGCGGCACGTTGAGCCGGTAACCCTCGCCGACGGCGTCGGCGACAGACGCACCCGGGGCGAGGCAGTAGCCGAAGCGGTGCAAGCCGGCGTCGGCGCGGGGATCGGGGAAGCGCGGCCCGCGCACGAGCGAGAGCCGCACCGTCGTCGTCGTGCCGCCGTCGGTCCGGGTCGCGCGCGTGACGTCGTGGCCGTAGGTCGAGTCGTTTGCGACGGCGGCGCCGTAGCCGGCCTCGCCGACGTGCAACCAGCGGTGCCCGACGCATTCGAAGCGGGCCGCCTCCCACGAGGTGTTGACGTGGACCGGTCGGCGCACGTGGCCGAACTGGATCTCGGCGCACGACCACTCCGCCCGGAGATCCAGGGGAAAGGCCACCTTCAGGAGCTTCTCCTCCTCGTGCCAGTCGACCTCGGTCTCGAAGGCCACGCGCCGCTCCCCGACCGCGAGCCGGATCCGCTGGAGCGCCGTCGAGCCGCCCCGTCCGGCGCCGCCCCCGGCGGCACGACCGAAGCGCCGGCGCACCTCGACGACCGCCCCGCCGTCTCCCGCCGGCACGAGGCGGACCGACTCGCAGGCGCAGAGGTCGACGGCGCTTCGCCGGTAGGAGGCCTCGATGTCCCAGGCGTCCCAGTGGCTCGGAAGATCCCGGTGGAGCTGGAGCACGTTGGCGCGAGCGCCGGGCGCGAGCGCCTCCCGGCCGGCGACGCGGTCGTAGACGGAGGCGACCAACCCGTCACCGTCCACCACGACGCGCAACAGGCCGTTGTCCAGAACGATCCCTTCCCGCCCTCCGACCTCCTCGGCGCCCGCGGAGACCGCGCCCGCGGGCGACGGCCCAGGCGGCGCCGGACGGCCAGACGGCGCCGGGGGACCAGGCGGCGGCACGTGCGGGGGATGCCGCACGGCGGCGCCGAGAGCCGGGACGCCGTCGACCTCCCTCGGGCCGGCGTTGAACGCGATCGGGGTGTCGCCCCGGCCGG
>JAKAOD010000001.1 GCA_021823365.1 Actinomycetes bacterium
CGGCGGGGTAGCCGTGACCTTGATCACGATCAGCGCGGCCACGATGACGAGCACGAGCGCCGCGGTTCCCCAGGTGAGGAGCGAGGTGGCGGGTCTGCGGGTCGCGGCCCCGAGGTCGGGCGGCGCTGCGACCTCGTCGGACGGCGCCGCGCCTGGCACAGGCCCCTCGGCTCGGGCCGGCTCGGCGTCCCCGGTCTGGTCTGTCATGTACGGCGTGACGCCCGGAGCGCGCCGGTCAGCGTGTCCACCCGTGGGGCGCGGCTGTCGGTGTCCCGCCCCGACCGATCATCTGGGGAATGGTCGTGACCATGAGCACGAAGAGGAGGAACGTGATCGCGTGCACCGACGTGCACCACAGGCAGATGTTCTTGATGATCAGCAGCTCGGCCGCCACGAGGTACAAGACGAAGCACATCCCGACGACCGTCGCCGCCAGACGCAGCGCGTGGACGCGCCGATCGGTGGATCGCCATGCGACGGGGAGGTTCAGCGCGACCATCGCCGCGAAGAAGAGGAGGCCCCACACGGCGACAGGCACCCCGAGGAAGACGGACTGCGCGCTCGTGGTGACCTTCTCGCAATTCACGATCCCGGAGTCCGAGCAGGCGAGCGGCGTGTGCGAGAAGTGGGCGACGGTGAGGTACGTCGACACGCCGAGCCCGCCGATCGAGAGCAGGAGCGCGGCGACCGGCCGCCAGCGCGCGGCTTCGGTCACCTCGCGCTCTTCCGGCGGTTGGGTGCGCAGGTAGGCGACCGCGCGGGAGAAGGCGCCCGGCGGCTGGTCCTGGCGCGCACGGGCGGCCTGCGACTGCAGGTGGGCGCGCTCACGCCGCGTGGTGCGTGCCGGCGGCCTCCGTCCCGTGCGCGTGCTGCTCATGACCCGATCAGACCGAGATCTTGAGGGTCTTCGCCGCAGCCTTGACGCCCGAGCTGGTGCACACCGAGCCGGGCTTCCCGCCGTCGATGGAGCAGACGGCCGCCGACATGTAGTTGGCGGTGCCGAGGATCAGCTTCGTGATGGGATTGCTCGGGTCCTTCAGGCCGGCCGCGATTGTTGTGCGCGAGAGTGTCTGCAGCGGCTGGGGGTTGTACGTCGCCCCCGGGAAGATGACCTTGTTCCCCCAGTCGGAGAAGGGAATTGTGCCCGACCGTGTTCCCGAGCTGGTGTCGTACTTCTTGATGAGGGAGAGCTCCTGCTTCGTCAGCTTGTGCAGCTGCGGGTGCGAGCCTGTCGGCTTGTCCTGGCCGTAGAACTCGACGAGCTTGGCGGCGACGTAGGGGCTCTTGTACGTCGCTGTGTTGAACTCGAACGTCTGGGTCTTCGGGTAGACGTCGACTGGCGATGACTGCATGGTTCTCAGGCCGCTGAACGTCCCGAAGCGCGAGAGCGCCGTGATGATCGCCCATCGCTCCGCGGCGCAGTAGGGGCAGAACTCTCCGAGCAGCGCGAAGATCTCGGGCTTACCGCCGAGCGTGAGGGGCTTCTGGGACGGGTCGACGACCGGGGGGGTGATGGCTGTGGTCCCCACACCGACCTTGTCGTACGCCGACGCCGGCACGTGGGTGATCTCGGCCAGCACCGTCGCGGAGACGGGCCGGGGCGGGTAGTAAAGGCCCGTCGACGGGGTCGTCGACGTCTGGCTCACGACCACGATCACCGCGACGATCGCGATCACGAGGGCGATCGCGCCCCAGATGAACAGGCCCGTACGGGACCGCCCCGCCCTCCCTGGCCGGCGAGCCGGCGGTCGGCGGGTGCCGGCTCGCCGGTCGCCCGGTCGCCCGGCCTGGCGCGGCGAGGGGCCTCGGCCCGAGGGTGGCCGCTGCCCCGGACGCTCCTGGGCCCGTCCGCCCTGGCCTCCCTGGCGCGGCGAGCGCCCCCGGCCCGAGCCGCGGTCTCGGTTCTGGGGGCGACTCTCCCGGCCGACGCTTCTGGCCGCCTCCTTGCCGCTCACCGGCCGGCTGTGCTGTCGGCTGCGCTCCTTGTCGGCAGCCCTGCGCTCGGGGTTGTCACTTGGACTGTCCGCCATTGCGTTGGGGTTCCTTGATGTCGAGAGGTGTGAGATCGCGGGTCGTGAGCAGGACGACCGGTCCCCTCCCACTCGGCGCCACGCACGGGACTCCGCGGCGGAAGCCTAGACCAGGGTCGGAGGTGAGCGGGTTCGGGCGGGCGGGGCAGGCGACGCACGAGAGTGCTCCAGCGCGCCCACGCGGGGAGCACGGAGGGGGCGGCGGTATCCTCGACCGCTGTGGCAGTGCGAGGTGGCGAGACCTGGCGTCACCCCGACGTGGTGCCGCGGCCTGCGGCGACGGTGATCGTCGTGCGCGACGGTCCCCACCCGACCGCGCCGCTCGAGGTGCTGATGCTGCAACGGAACCTCCGCGCCGACTTCGTCGGCGGCGCGCACGTGTTCCCCGGTGGGGGGGTCGACCCGGGTGACGGCGGCCCGAGGACCGCGCGGCTCTGCGTCGGGCTCGGAGACGACGCGGCGAGCGCGACGCTCGGTGTCGCGTCCGCCGGCCTTGCCTACTGGGTGGCCGCCGTGCGGGAGTGCTTCGAGGAGTCGGGCCTGCTGTTCGCGTGCCGGGCCGACGGGACGGCGATCTCGTTCGCAGATCCCGGCGTCGCCGACCGCCTCGCAGCCCAGCGCGCCGCCCTCAACGCCCGCGAGCGCTCCTTCCTGGAGATCTGCGAGTCCGAGGGGCTGTTCCTCGCCGTGGGCGCCCTGCACTACTTCGCCCACTGGATCACGCCCGAAGGCTCGTCGCGCCGTTATGACACGCGGTTCTTCGTGGCGCGAGCACCCGAGGGACAGTCGCCTGCCCACGATGTCGGAGAGATGGTCGCCGACCTGTGGGTACGCCCGTCCGACGCGCTCGAGCGCTATCGCGCAGGGGAGATGGAGCTGATCCTCCCGACCATCGAGAACCTCCAGGCGATCGCCCACTTCCCGACGGCACAAGAGCTCCTCGACGCGGCATGCGCCGCCGTCGACATCCCGACGGTGCTGCCCCGGATGGTCGTCGTCGGCGGCGGGGTGCGGCTGCTCCTTCCTGGGGACCCCGGCTACGACGCCCCCGACGGCCTGGGGGAACCGGGGGGGAGCGTCGAGATCGACTTCGACGCGGCAGTCCGCATCGCGTCCCGAGCTGCGAGCTCGGAGCACACGCCGCGCACGCCGCGCACGAGCGCCGCACCCGTGCCAGGAAGGGCAGGAGGAGAGCGTCGGCGGCGTGGCTGACCCCGCACCGGCGCCGGTTCCCGACACCGGCCGGGACCCCACCCCCGCGCCCGGGCGCGTGGACGTGCTCGTGCCGGGGCTCCGCAGGGTCACGGCCCCGAACCCCGGTGTCATGACCGGGCCGGGGACGAACACCTACCTGATCGGCAGCCGGGAGATCGCGGTGGTCGATCCCGGTCCGTGCGACGGGCGCCACCTGGAGGCGGTGCTCGACGCAGCGCGCGCGTCCGGCGACCGCATCCGGTGGGTCCTCGTCACGCACACCCACGAAGACCATGCGCCCGGAGCTGCACCCCTCGCCGCGGCGACGGGCGCGGAGATCATCGGGTTCGGGGCACGCGAGGGCTTCTCGCCCGACGCCGCGGCGCAGGACGGCTTCGTGCTCGACGCCCCGTCGTTCCGGCTCCGCGCGCTGCACACCCCGGGCCACGCGAGCGATCATCTCTGCTGGCTTCTCGAGTCGCCGCGAGTCCTCCTCTCGGGCGACCACGTCATGGACAGGGTGACCGTCGTCGTCGCACCGCCGGACGGGGACATGGCCGAGTACCTCGAGAGCCTTCGACGTCTCCTCGAGACCGCCCCGCCCCTCGAGGCGATCGCCCCGGGGCACGGACGCCTCCTCGGCGAGCCGCAGCGGGTCGTGGAGGCGGTGATCGCGCACCGCCTCGCCCGTGAGCGGCTCGTGGCGGCGGCGCTCGACGAGGTGGGGTCGGCAACGGTCGCGGAGCTCGTGGGAGCGGTGTACGCGGACGTCGATCCTGCGCTGTACCCGATCGCGCGGCTGTCCCTCTGGGCCCACCTGCGCAAGCTCGCTCGGGAAGGCCGTGCCGAGGAGATGGCTGACGGGCCCGACCCGGGCTACCGCTCGACGTCGGCCCCCACCGGGGTCGCGCGCGCCTGAACCGGGCCGACGAAAGTTTGGTCGACGGCGCCGGCCATCGCACCGAGGAGCCGTGCCGTGCATCCCGACGCCTCGAGAAGCGGGGCGATCTCCTCTGCGACCACGCGGGCGAGGTCACGAAAGACTTCCGCGAGCCCGCCGCGGCCGAGCGCGACGGGTTCGCCGGCATCCCCGGCTGCGGCCATGTCGCCATGGAGGGGGATCTTCCCGACGAGAGGGACGCCGAGCTCGGCGGCGAGGCGCTCGCCGCCCCCCGAGCCGAAGAGCGGGTAGGTCGTCCCGTGCTCGCAGGTGAAGCCGCTCATGTTCTCGACGACTCCCGCGACGCGCAGGTACCCGCGCCGCGCCATGTCCGCCGCGCGTGCGGCGACACGCTGCGCGGCGAGGGGCGGGGTCGTGACGACGAGCATCTCGGTGCGCGGCAGCATCCGGGCGAGCCCCATCTGGACGTCGCCGGTGCCCGGGGGAAGGTCGACGAGGAGGTAGTCGAGGTCGCCCCAGTGGGCGTCCTGGAGGAACTGCTGGACCGCGCGGTTGAGGAGGAGCCCGCGCCACATCACCGCGCGGTCCTCTTCGGCGAGGAAGCCCATCGACAGCACGCGCAGCACCCCGTCGCCCACCCGCCGCTCCGGCGGGACCATCTTCCCGGCCCGGGCCTCGAGCCGGCCCTCCATGCCGAGGAGGCGCGGCACCGAGAAGCCGCCGATGTCCGCATCGAGCACGCCGACGGCGAGCCCGCGCCCGGCGAGCGCGGCGGCCAGGTTGACGACGACCGAGGACTTGCCGACGCCGCCCTTCCCCGAGGCGACCGCGAGGACCCGAGCCCGCGGCGGCACCGCCGTCTCCGGCGGGTGCTCGCGGACCTTGCGGCGCGCCCTCGCCATCAGCGCCGCGCGCTCGTCCGCGTCCATCTGACCGATCGACAGGTCCACCGAGCGCACCCCGGGGATCGTCCCCACGACCCCGCGGACGTCGCGCTCGAGCTGCCCGCGAAGAGGGCAGCTCGCGATCGTGAGGGCCACCACCACGCGCACGTCACCCTCGTCGGACACCTCGAGGCTGCGGACCATGCCGAGCTCGACGATGTCGCCGCCCAGCTCCGGGTCGATCACGGCACGGAGGCGCGCCAAGACGTCCTCCTCGCCGGGAGGTCCGCCCGCAGGGAGCGTCGCTCCTGCGTCGCCGCTTCCAGAGGGTGGGGTGCGGGCGTCTCGGACGCCGCCACCCGCAGCTTGCGACCGGGCGGCCATGCGACGGAGCCTACCGGTCCCCACCTGGAGCACGGGTCCCACCTGGAGCACCGGTCCCCACCTGGAGCACCGGTCCGCCCGAGGTGCTCCGGAGAGCCTTGCGGAATCGTGACGCCGACGGGCGCGGGCGTGAGCGGGCGCCGGCACCGACGCGCGCGGGTACCGGTAACATGGTGGCGCCGTACCCACGACCTGCCCAAGGAGGCCACGGTGACGACGATGACGACGTCGGTGAGCATCGGGAAGAAGCCCGACCCGGTCACGCTGACCGCGAGCGCGTCGGCGAAGGTCGCCCAGCTCCTCGGAGAAGAAGACGGCGCCGAGGACCTGGCGTTGCGCGTCGCGGTGAGGCCGGGCGGATGCTCGGGCTACAGCTACGAGATGTTCTTCGACTCCGAGCGGGAAGACGACGACATCGTGCGCGAGTTCGGCGGGGTGAAGGTCGTCGTGGACCCGACGAGCGCGGAGCTGCTCACGGGCGCCACCCTCGACTATTCCGACGGGCTCCAAGGCGCCGGGTTCCACATCAGCAACCCGAACGCCACCCGCACCTGCGGGTGCGGGTCCTCCTTCAGCTGATCGCAGGCGCGATGAGCGCGCCCAGCGGTGAACCTGGCCGTGACGTCCGGCCTGCCGGCCCGTATCGCCCCGTGGTCCGAGCGGGCGATTGGGTGGTCACCTCGGGCCAGATCGGCGCGGTGCCCGGGCCCGACGGCACGCCGCAGCTCGTCGAAGGCGGGACCGCCGCGCAGCTCCGCCAGGTGCTCACCAACGTCTCGGGCGTCCTCGCGCAGCACGGCGCGTCGCTCGCCGACGTGGTGAAGGCGACGGTCTTCCTCGTCGACATGTCGGAGTTCGCGCTGGTCAACGAGATCTGGGCCCAGATCTGGCCCGAGCCGCGCCCTGCCCGCTCCGCGATCGGCGTCGCGGCCCTCCCGATGGGGGCCAGGGTCGAGGTCGAGGCCTGGGCCCACAGACCTGCGACCTGAGCGCACGCACGGGGTCCGGCGATCGGGACCGCGAGCGTCCGTCACCGCGAGCACCCGCCGGCGCTCGCAGCTACAAGTAGCCTCCGATCGGCAGGTGTCGGGGGGGGAGCGGCGTGCCGAACGCGGTGCGCCCCCCGTATCGCTGCTGGAGAGCGGGACCCATCTCGTCCGCCCGGTGGACGACGGACGTGATCGCTGCGGCGAGCTGCGACTCGGCGAGCGGATGCGCCACGACGTCTGAGAACAGGACGACCGTGCCGTCGTCCCAGACCGCCTTTACCCAGTTCGTGGTGCGGTTGATCTCGTTGACCGCCTCTTCGATCCCGTTCGGGTTTCCCAGGTCCCACAGGACCGGGGAGAAGACCCGCACGACCGGCGCGTCCTTGAACACCCGGACGTAGGCGACGCTCGCCCGCGAGCGGATGGGGATGTCGCCGTCCGCGTCCACCTGCACGTCGTCGACGCCGAGCACGGATCGCACGACCTCCTTCACCCGGGCACGGAGCTCGTCGGATCCGGTCGCTGCGGCAGCGGGTGCCTCGGCCCGTCGCGCGATGGCAGCCCCGGTCGCGGCCGGGAGCTCGGTCGCGGCAGCGGGTGCCTCGGGTCGTCGCTCGGGGCGGGCACGCGCCGGCGCGGCGGGTTCCGAGCCCAGAGCCAGCAGATGGGCCAGGACGACGGCCCTCAGCGAGCGGGCGTTCCGGCACGATCGCAGGTAGGTGACCTCCGCCAGGGCGGAGCGCCCGGCGACCGTCGCCGACCCGAGCCCGATGGCGCGCAGCGCCGAGACGACAGACCGCCGGACGACCGGGTCCTTCGCGATCCACGCGTCCCGGAGCGCCGTCCACGTCTCCTTCACGAACCGCTCGGTGGGCGCCGGCCCGTAGCGGTCGGCCAGCGCCCGCGCGACGTCGGCGTCCTCGATCCCCAACTCGTCCCTCAGCTGCCGGAGCAAGCCGCCCGGCAGCGCCGACCAATCGAAGCCGGTCTCGACCACCTCGGCACGCCTCTTTCCTGTCGTCTGGGCCATTGTGCCAGCCAGGCGGCCGCCGAGAGCCTCGCTGGCGCAATTCGAGGTGGCCAGGGTCCTCGGCGAGCGCTCAGGGCGAAGGCTCGGGCCCCGGCGACCACGCGGGTTGGCCGAAGCGGTACCCGACCGAACGCACCGTCTCGATGAGGTGCGCGTGCTCCTCGCCGAGCTTCGCCCGCAGCCGGCGCACGTGCACGTCGACCGTGCGGGCTCCGCCGTAGTACTCGTAGCCCCACACCCTGCTCAAGAGGGTCTCCCGGGTGAAGACCTTGCCGGGGTGCGCGACGAGGAACCGCAAGAGCTCGTACTCCATATACGTGAGGTCGAGCACGCGCCCGGCGACCGCGGCCTGGTACGTCTCCAGGTTCAGCACGAGAGGGCCGTGCTCGATGACGTGGGGCGCAGCATTGCGCCCCGAACGCCACAAGAGGTGCTCCAGGCGCGCCGCGATCTCCGCCGGGCGCGAAGGCAGGACGCAGAAGTCGTCGAACAGGTCGTCGCGCAACTGCAGCTCGCGGAGCTGGTCCTCCGCGATGACGAGCAGCAGCGGGCTCACCGGGTCCTCCCTGCGCCGGAGGTGCCGGCAGAAGGCGATCGCACGGGACAGGTCGTCCGCCGCGCTCACGACGGCGCCCGCCCAGCCGTCTTTGGTGGACGTCATCTCGAGGGAGCTCGCGGCCTCGGGGCTCGAGGCCGCGCGGAATCCGAGCCCGCACTGGCGAAGGGCCGCGCCGACGACGGGCAGGACCGGGTCAGGGAAGCAGACGAGCGGCTCCACGGGTCCGATTCTTGCTCGCGGGGGCCGGTGCCCCGGCCGCCAAGAGCACGTAGCCCGCGAGGCCGCTCACAGGATCGGCAGGTAGCGGTCGAGCTCGAACTGGGTGACCGCGACGCTGTAGTCCCGCCATTCCGCCCGCTTGTTCCGGATGAACCACTCGAAGACGTGCTCGCCGAGCGTGTCGGTCAGCAGCTTGGACTCGGCCATCTCGTCCACCGCCTCTTTCAGCGAGCCGGGGAGCGGCCGGATCCCGCGGGTCCTGAGCTCGCGCTCGGAGAGGTCGAAGAGGTTGGCGTCGGCCTCGGGCGGGAGCTCGTAGCCCTGCTCGACCCCCTGGAGCCCCGCGGCGAGGACGACGGCGAACGCCAGGTACGGGTTGCATGCGGAGTCCGGGGCCCGGTACTCGACGCGGGTGGACTCGGGCCTCGCCTGCTTCACGACCGGCACTCGGACGAGCGCGGAGCGGTTGTTGCGCGCCCAACCGATGTGCACGGGCGCCTCGTAGCCGCTGACGAGCCGCTTGTACGAGTTGACCCACTGGTTCGTGACTGCCGTGATCTCCCGGGCGTGGTGGAGCAGCCCGGCGATGAACCGCTTCGCGACGTCGGAGAGGCCGTAGGCGTCGGAGGGGTCCGAGAAGGCGTTGCGCTCCCCGTGCCACAAGGAGAGGTGGGTGTGCATCCCAGAGCCCTGCACTCCGGCCATGGGCTTCGGCATGAAGGTCGCGTAGACGCCTTCGTGGCGAGCGGTCTCCTTCACCACGAGGCGGACGGTCATCACCGTGTCGGCCATGGTCAGCGCGTCCGTGTAGCGCAGGTCGATCTCGTGCTGCGAGGGTGCGTCCTCGTGCTGCGCGTGCTCCACGGGGATGCCCATCTCCTCCAGGCGCAGCACGGTGCGGCGACGGACCTCGCTCGAGCGGTCGTCGACGGAGAGGTCGAAGTACGAGCCTGCGTCGAGCGGCCGCGGTCTTGCGGCCGAGTCGGCGTCGGCGAGATAGAAGAACTCCACCTCGGGCGCGATGAAGAACGTGTAGCCCGCGTCGCGGGCGCGCTCCAAGGTCCGTCGGAGCGCGTGGCGAGGGCAGCCTTCGAACGGGGTGCCGTCGAGGTTGAAGATGTCGCAGTAGACGGCGGCGACCGTCTCGTCACGGGCGTGCCACGGCAGCACCTGGAAGGTCTTGGGGTCCGGGCGCGCCAGCACGTCGGCTTCCTGCACCCGGGAGAAGCCGTCGATCGCCGAGCCGTCGAAGGTCATCCCGTCGTCGAGCGCGTCCTCGAGCTCTGCGGGGGTGATGTTGAAGGCCTTCGAAGTGCCGAGGACGTCGGTGAACCACAGCTGGACGAAGCGGATCCCGCGCTCTTCGACGGTCCGCAGGACGTAGTCGCGCTGGCTCTGCACCTGCGCCTCCTTCGCGCCGGGCGCCGCGCTCACCGCGCTCGTGGAGCTCCGGGCCGTCGCGCCGCGTCGGGTCGTGCGGCTCGACTCAACGCTGCTCGTCCTCCGCCGCGCCGCACACGGTGCCGATGAGGAGGCGGCTCACCACGTAGGGGTCCATGTTCGCGTTGGGTCGGCGGTCCTCGATGTAGCCGTTCTTGTCCTTCGCCACCTGCCAGGGGATGCGGATCGAGGCGCCGCGGTCCGAGACTCCGTAGCTGAACTTCGAATAGTGCTGGGTCTCGTGGTGGCCGGTGAGGCGCATCTCGATGCCGATGCCGTAGTTCTGGACGTGCTCGTCGATGTTCTTCCCGATTGCTTCGCAGGCGGCGATGATCGCGTCCCAACCGTTCCCGGTGCGCATCTCCTTGGTCGAGAAGTTCGTGTGGCACCCTGCGCCGTTCCAGTCCCCGAGGATGGGCTTGGGCTCGAGCGTCGCCCACACCCCGAAGTCCTCGGCGACCCGGAAGAGCAGCCACCGGGCCGCCCACAGCTGGTCGCCGCACTCCGGGGCGGGGAGGATCCCGATCTGGAACTCCCACTGGCCCATCATCACCTCGGCGTTCGTGCCCTCGATGGCGAGCCCGGCGCGCAGCATCGCAGCGGTGTGACGTTCCACGATCTCTCGCCCGGGCATCTTGTCGCCGCCGACGCCGCAGTAGTAGGGCCCCTGCGGTGCGGGGAACCCTGTGGCGGGCCAGCCGAGGGGGCGGCCGTTCTGCAAGAAGGTGTACTCCTGCTCGAAGCCGAACCACGCCTCGTGGGCCGCGTAGCGCTCCGCGGTCGCGGCGCACGCGTGCCGGGTGTTGGTGGGGTGCGGCTCCATGTCGACGTTGAGCACCTCGCACATCACGAGGACGTTGTCGTCGCCGCGCAAGGGGTCCGGGCAGACGAAGACCGGTTGGAGGACGCAGTCGGAGTTGGCTCCGGTCGCCTGGTTCGTGCTGGAGCCGTCGAACCCCCAGATCCCCGGCTTCTTGCCGGCGGCGACGATCTTGGTCTTGCTCCGCACGAGCGGAGAGGGCTCGGTCCCGTCGATCCAGATGTACTCGGCCTGGTAGCTCACTCCCCGCCATCCTTTCTCTGTGCTCGCTCGGGCGCAACGGCACCCGCGGACTGTCGGTTCATTAGATCAGCGACCCGTGGCAGGCGGATGTCCTGCATGTGAACAGCGCGTGAATCCATACGGGTCCGGCGCGGGTCCGGGTCGCGTCTCGCCCGCGAGCGTCCCGCGAGCGTCCCGCGAGCGTCCCGAGGGCGTGGAGGGCATCGGGAGCCGGACCCTCCCGTAGGCTGAGGCAATGTTGCTCCGGGTCGCGATCGCCCAGCTCGACATGGTCGTGGGCGACATCGGGGGCAATGTCGACCGGATCCTCGGGTCGCTGCGGCGCGCCGAGGCCGCCGGCGCGCAGCTCTGCGTCTTCCCCGAGCTGGCGATCACGGGCTATCCGCCCGAGGACCTCCTCTTGCAGGCGGGCTTCGTCGCCGACAACGAGGCGGCGCTCGCCGAGGTCGCGGCGTCGACGGGCGACTGCGCGGCGGTGGTCGGGTACGTCCAGCAGCTCCCTCGTGCGGCCGGCGGCATGGTCGGCGAGGAGGCGACCGGCGCGGAGGCAGGGGCCGACACGTGGGCGAGCCGTCGTCCTCACCTCGCGAACGCCGCAGCCATGTGCGCCGGCGGGCGCGTCGCTGGCGTCTACCACAAGCACCTCCTCCCGAATTACAGCGTCTTCGACGAGCAGCGGTGGTTCACGCCGGGGGACGGACCGCCCCTTTTGTACCGGGTCGGCGGCGTGCTCACCGGCGTGTCGATCTGCGAGGACGTCTGGGCGAGCCGCGGCCCCGTCGCCCGACTCGGCGCGGCGGGCGCACAGGTGGTGGTGAACATCAACGCGTCGCCCTACTCGCGCGGGCGCCGGGCGGAGCGCCTCGCGATGCTCGCAGCGCGCGTCAGGGAGGCCGGCACGGCGATCGTCTACGTGAACCTCGTCGGCGGCCAGGACGAGCTCGTCTTCGACGGGGCGAGCCTCGTGGTCGCCGCGGACGGCGCCCTCGTCTGCGCCGGCGCGCAGTTCGAGGAGGACTTCGTCGTCGTCGACCTGCCGGTGCCCCGAGCGCAGGAGCCGAGCGCCCGGGTGGTCGACCTGACCGGCCCGAAGACGCCGGCGCGCCCGAAGACGCCGGCGACGCGCTCGGTGACGCCCAAGCCGCTCGACCCCGTCGCCGAGGTCTATGCGGCGCTCGTCCTCGGCACGCGCGACTACCTCGGGAAGAACGGGTTCGGCGGTGCCGTCGTCGGCCTGTCGGGCGGCATCGATTCCTCGCTTGTCGCCGTCGTCGCGACCGACGCGATCGGCGCCGAGCACGTCCACGGCGTCGCCATGCCATCGCGGTACTCGAGCGAAGGATCGGTGAGCGACGCGCGCGTGCTTGCCGAGCGGCTCGGCGTCCACTTCCGCGTAGTCCCGATCGACCAGGCGCACCGGTGCATGGACGCCGTGCTCGAGTCCGCGCTCGACGCGCCGCCCGTGGGCATCACCGACGAGAACCTCCAGTCGCGCGTTCGCGGCCTCATCCTGATGGGCATCTCGAACGCGACGGGATGGATCGTCCTCACGACCGGCAACAAGAGCGAGACGGCGACGGGCTACTCCACCCTCTACGGCGATTCCGCCGGCGGCTTCGCCGTGATCAAGGACGTCTTGAAGACGCTCGTCTACGACCTGTGCCGGTACCGCAACGCGCGTGCCGTCGCCGAGGGGGCCGTCGAGCCGGTGCCGCCGTCGGTCCTCGTGAAGCCGCCGTCCGCCGAGCTTCGCCCCGGGCAGCGCGACGACGAGTCGTTGCCGCGCTACGAGCTGCTCGATCCGGTGCTCGAGGCCTATGTCGAGCGCGACCGTGCCGCAGCGGACCTCGTCGCAGACGGCTTCGATCCGGATCTCGTCGAGCGCGTGGTGCGGCTGGTCGACAGCGCCGAGTACAAGCGGCGGCAGGCTGCGCCCGGCGTCCGCATCACCAACAAGGCCTTCGGTCGGGACCGGCGGATGCCGATCACGAACGCGTACCGCCCCAGGACGAAGGACGCGCCGGCGCGCGCGGCACATGGAGGCTGACCCCGACTCCGTCAACGACGAGCGCGGCGCGCTCAGGCTGGAGGAGGCCGCGGCCCGTCATGGCGTCTACCGCTGGGTGGAGCGCCGCCTCTTCGAGCTGACCGGGTCGTGGGCCGCCGCGCCGGGGCTGCCCGACGAGGCGCGGCCCCTCCTCTTCGAGGCGAGCGCCGCGCACGCCTGGCACGCCGAGCTGTGGGAGGCCCGCCTGCCGGTGCTCGCCGGCGTCGATCGCACAGCGCTCACGCGGCCGCCCGAGGGCGAGGTCGGGCCGATGCTGGAGAGCCTCGAGCCGGGCGCCTTCGGGGGGGACGACGGGACGGCAGGGCGGCGGTTCCTCGTGGGGCTCGCCAGGGTGGTCCTGCCGCTCCTTCTCGTCTCCTACCGACGGCTCGGCCAGCGCCTCGTCCCGGTCGCCGACGGGCCGGCCATCCGCGCGCTCACCCTGGTTGTGCGCGACGACGAGGAGGAGCTGCGCGCCGCCGAGGGCCTCCTCGACGGCCTCCTCGGCGACCCCGAGGCGGTCCAGCAGGCCGCCGAGTGGACGCGTGCGCTGGGCGACGCGGTGTGGCGCGCCGGCGAAGACGACGGTTTTTTCCCTGGTCGAAGGCCGATCGCGCCCCGCGAGAGGGGTGGTGGGGGAGGGACCCCTTGACCCCGCCTGTAAAATCACACCATCGGCTGCCTGCGCCCGCGCAGGAGCGGCCATGCAACGCCGGCGCGGAGGGACCGCCCAGCCGGTGCCGAACGTACTACACGGGAAGGCTCGGGTCGGGTCTTGGCGAAGGAACGCATCGAACGGGACGACGAAGACCTCGTACGTCTGTACCTCACCGACATCGGGCAGTACCCGCTGCTCACCAAGGACGACGAGGTGCGTCTGGCGCAGGCGATCGAGGCCGGCCGCCAAGCCGACGACGAGCTGCGCGCCGCGCCCAGGACGCTCGCCGCTGCGAAGAAGCGGGAGCTGCGCCGGACCGCGCTGTCGGGGGAGCGGGCGCAGCAGACCTTCGTCCAGTCGAACCTCCGGCTGGTCGTCTCCATCGCCAAGAAATACCAGGCTTCCGGACTGCCGCTGCTCGACCTCATCCAGGAGGGCAATCTCGGTCTCATGCACGCGGTCGAGAAGTTCGACTGGCGGAAGGGCTTCAAGTTCTCCACCTACGCGACGTGGTGGATCCGCCAGGCGATCACCCGCGGCATCGCGAACACCGGGCGCACGATCAGGCTGCCCGTGCACGCGGGCGACACCCTGGCGCGCGTGCAGAAGGCGCAGGCCCGCCTCGAGCTCAAGCTCGGCCGCCCCGCGACGCTCGCCGAGCTCGGCGTGGAGGTGGAGATGCCCGAGGACAAGCTCGTGGAGGCGTTGCGGTTCCGGGCGGAGCCGCTGTCGCTCTCCGAGCCGCTGCGTGAGGACGGGGACGCAGAGCTCGGGGACGTGGTGGAGGACAGATCGGCGGAGTCACCCTTCGAGGTCGCCGCGGTCTCGCTCCTTCCCGAGGAGATCGGGCGCCTCCTCTCGCCGCTCGACGAGCGCGAGCGCGAGATCCTGCGACTGCGCTTCGGACTGGACCGCGGCGAGCCGAGGACGCTCGAGGAGGTCGGGGAGCACTTCAACCTGACTCGGGAGCGCATCCGCCAGATCGAGGCTCGGGCGATGTCGAAGCTCCGCCACCCGTCTTCCGACACGGGCGCCAGGGACCTGCTCACCGTCTGACCGGGCGAGGTGCTCGGACTCCTCCCCGCCGGAGAAGCCCCTGGGCCGTTGGGACTACCATCGGCGATATGAAGAAGCTCCTCGTTCTCGCCGTTCTCGTCGCCATCGGCGTGGTGGCGGCCCGCCGCCTGCGCGCCGACTGAGCGATTGTCAGACCGCGTGGCGCGTCCGCGCGCCGCGCCGCAGCCAGCCTCCCATCGCGACGGCCTCCGCGGCCCGTTGACGCCTGCTCCGCCACCACAGGGCGACAGCTCCTGCGGCCAGCGCGAGACCGGTCGTCAGCACGGGTGTGCGCACGCCCATCCGGTTGCGCAGGCGCACGGGCTTCGTGAACTGCCGGATCTCCCAGCCGCGCTCGCGGGCCACCTTCGCGAGCCCTCGGTCGGGGTTGACCGCGACGGGATGACCGACGGACTCGAGCATCGGGAGGTCAGTCGCCGAGTCCGAGTACGCGGTCGATCCGGCGAGCTCGAGGTCCGTGCGCGCCGCGAGCGCGCGGATCGCCTGGGCCTTGCCCTCGCCGGACGCGTAGAACGCCATCTTCCCCGTGTAGCGGCCCTCGTCGTCGATCTCGCCGACCGAAGCGATCGCGCCTTCCGCGCCCAGGAGCTCGGCGAGGGGGACGACGATCTCCTCGGGTGACGCCGAGACGAGGTAGACGCGGTCCCCCGCGGCGTGGTGCGCCTCCATGAGCTCGAGCGCCTCGTTGTAGATGAGCGGCTCGACCGTCTCGAGCAGCGTCTCGCGGACGATCTCACGGACCCGGTCACGCTGCCAGCCCCGGGTCAGGGCGAGCATGGACTCACGGATGCGCGCGAGGCGGACCTCGTCGGCGCCGAGGTGGAGGTAGATCAGCTGGCCGATCAACGCGCGCAGCACGGCGCGCCGGTTCACGAGCCCGCCCCGGCGCAAGGGCCGGCCGAAGGCCGGGATGGACCCCTTGGCGATGACCGTCTTGTCGAGGTCGAAGAACGCCGCTCTCACGTGCCAATCGTAGGTGGGCAGCCGGGCCCGGCCGTCGACGAGGGCCGGCGGGCGACGGGAGGAACGGCCCGGTCACGCTGTGGCCGGGACCGCCGGGGCGGCGCCTCGTGGCGCTCCGGTGGTCCCGGGAGGAAGGTCGAGCCGCTCGGCGCGCCGGGCCGTTCGCGGCGAGCGTCCGCCTGGTGCCGGGCGGCTCGGGGGATCGGTTCTTGCCGCCCCGCCGCAAGGTGGCTATCGTCCCCTGGGCTCCGGACGGCCGCGCCCGTGCGCAGGCGTCCCTATCTCGGCGGCCACGCCCACACGGAACCGCCGGGCGGTGCCGATCGAGCTGGACCGGCACAGGATCTCGAGGCACGGGCTGCGACGCAGCCGCAGCAGGGTACGAAAGGACAGCGAGGATGGCGCACCCCGTCGTAGCGGAGGGCAGTTACCAGGCCTTCCACTTGGGCTCTGCCGACGAGATCTGGCTGGTCCTGGCTCTGGTCGCCGGCCTGATCGGGATCGGAACGGGTGTCGTGCTCATGCGGGGAGTCCTCGCCGCCGACACCGGCACCGACAAGATGCGCCAGATCGCGCACGCCATCCAGGAGGGCGCCGAGGCGTTCCTCAGGCGGCAGTTCCGCACGATCCTCGTCATCGTGGTCCCGCTCGCGGTCCTCATCTTCTTCACGGCCACGAGGGTGACCCGGCCGGACGGGTCCGTGGCGCTCAGCTTCGGGGAGGCCGGCATCTACCGGGTGGTCTGCTTCCTCTTCGGCGCAGCGTTCTCGGGCCTCACCGGCTTCATCGGGATGAGCATGGCGGTCCGCGGGAACGTGCGGACCGCCGCAGCGGCCGCGCGCGGCGGGCGGATGGCAGCCGCGCTCCAGGTGGCCTTCCGCACGGGCGCGATCACCGGCATGCTCTGCGTCGGCCTCGGCCTGCTCGGGGCCACCTCCATCGTCCTCATCTTCCAGAACACGGCCACCGCCGTGCTCATCGGGTTCGCCTTCGGCGCCTCGCTGCTCGCCCTCTTCATGCGTGTCGGCGGCGGCATCTTCACGAAGGCGGCGGACGTCGGGGCGGACCTCGTCGGCAAGGTGGAGGCCGGCATCCCCGAGGACGACCCGCGCAACGCGGCGACCATCGCCGACAACGTGGGCGACAACGTGGGGGACTGCGCCGGCATGGCGGCCGACCTCTTCGAGTCCTACGAGATCACCATCATCTCGTCGCTGATCCTCGGGTACTCGGCCTTCCACAGCCTCGCCGGACACGCCCACGACCCCACCCCGGCGGTGATCTACCCGTTGATCGTGCCGGCCATCGGGATCGTCGCGTCCATGATCGGCGTGTACGCCGTCCGGGCGCGCGCGAAGGACCGCAACGCGATGGCCCCCATCAACCGCGGCTTCTGGCTCGCCGCGGCGCTGACCGTGGTCGGCGCGCTCTTCGTCGCCGAGTACTACGTCCACGACATCACGGTCTTCTGGGCGGTCCTCACCGGCGTGGCGCTCGCCCTGGCGCTGAGCCTGATCACCGAGCAGTTCACCTCCACCGAGCGCAGCCCCGTCCGCGAGATCTCGGAGGCTGCACGGACGGGTCCCGCCACGACCGTGCTGTCCGGCTTCTCGGCGGGCCTCGAGTCGTCGGTCTGGGCGATCCTCGCCATCGCCGTGGCCATCGGCGTGGCCATCGGCCTCGGCGGCGGCAACATCGAGCTGACGCTGTACCTCGTGGCGCTCATCGGGATCGGCCTGCTGGCGACGACCGGCATGGTGGTGTCCGAGGACAGCTTCGGTCCGGTGTCGGACAACGCGGCGGGGGTCGCGGAGATGTCCGGTGAGTTCACCGGCGAGGGCGAGAGGATCATGGTGAGCCTCGACGCGGTCGGCAACACGACCAAGGCGATCACCAAGGGCATCGCGATCGGGTCCGCGGTCATCGCCGCCATCGCGCTCTTCGCCTCGTTCGTGGAGACCGTCGGATCGCAGCTCAAGCTCCCGACGGCGACGCTCTTCCACAACCCCCTCACCCAGGTCAACGTGTCCAACCCGACCACGTTCGTCGGGCTGCTCATCGGAGGCTCGATCGGGTTCTTGTTCTCCTCGCTGGCGATCCGCGCCGTCGGACGTTCGGCAGGGACGGTCGTCCAGGAGGTGCGCCGGCAGTTCCGCGAGCACCCCGGGATCATGGACTACACCGAGACCCCCCAGTACGGCCGGGTCATCTCGATCTGCACCGCAGCGGCCCAGCGCGAGCTGGCCACGCCGGCGCTGCTCGCCATCCTGTCGCCGGTGATCGTCGGCTTCGGGATCAACTACCTGGCGCTCGGCGGCTTCCTCGCGGCGGCCATCCTGACCGGCCAGCTGATGGCGAACACCCTGTCCAACTCCGGAGGGGCGTGGGACAACGCCAAGAAGTACATCGAGGACGGCCACGAGGGCGGCAAGGGGTCCGATCCGCACAAGGCGGCGGTCATCGGGGACACGGTCGGCGACCCGTTCAAGGACACGGCCGGTCCTGCGCTGAACCCGATGATCAAGGTGATGAACCTCGTGTCGCTCCTCGTGCTGCCGGCGGTGATCAGCCTCCGCCACAACGACGTCCGGTACGCGATCGCGGGGATCGCCCTCGTGGTGCTGCTCGCCGCGATCGCCTTCTCGAAGCGCAAGGCTCAGGGCATGGACGTCGCGCTCCCGCAGGCCGCGGTCACGCCCGCAGGCCCTGGGTCGCCGGCCCCGACGGTGGCGGCAGCTGACTGAGGAACCGAGAGCGGGCGGCGAGCCCGCCCTTGTGCCCTGACGGTGGCCGGCTTCGGGTCCGAGACGCCGGGCGCCGGCGGGCCGTCCCTGCCGTGCACGGGTGGCCGCCGCGGGGGTGCCTTGACAAGGTCCTGGCGGAGCCGGGAGCCTGTCGTCGTCGTGAGGCTGTCGTCGTCGTGAGGCTGTCGTCGTCGTGAGGCTGGGAGGAGGTCCGGTGGTCGGCCCGCTGGGAGGAGGCGCAGTCGGTGGGTAAGGCGCTCGTCATCGTCGAGTCGCCGGCCAAGGCGCGCACGATCTCCCGGATGCTCGGGCCCGAGTTCGTCGTCGAGTCGTCGGTCGGCCACGTGCGCGACCTGCCGCGCGGCGCCGACGAGGTGCCCGCCGCCTACAAGTCCGAGGAATGGGCCCGTCTCGGGGTCGACGTGGAGAACGGGTTCAAGCCGCTGTACGTGGTGTCGCCCGAGAAGCGGTCCGTCGTGGCGAACTTGAAGGCCAGGTTGAGGGAGGCCGACGAGCTGTACCTCGCGACCGACGAGGACCGCGAGGGCGAGTCGATCGCGTGGCACCTGACCGAGGTGCTCGCGCCGCGTGTCCCGGTGAAGAGAATGGTGTTCCACGAGATCACCCCGGCAGCGATCCGGCGTGCCGTCCAGGAGTGGCGTGAGCTGGACCGCCGCCTGGTCGACGCGCAAGAGGCCCGACGGATCCTCGACCGGCTCTACGGCTACGAGGTCTCACCCGTCCTGTGGCGCAAGGTGATGCCGCGGCTGTCGGCCGGGCGGGTGCAGAGCGTCGCCACGCGTATGGTCGTCGAGCGCGAGCGGGCCCGCATGCGGTTCCGCTCCGCGGCCTGGTGGGGCGTCGAGGGAACCTTCGTCGAGGTGGAGCCCGCCGCGCACGGGACGCCGCCGCAGTTCGCAGCGACCCTCGTCGCGCTCGGCGGGGTGCCGATCGCGACCGGCCGGGACTTCGACGAGCAGGGCAAGGTGGCCGGCGACAGGGTGCGCGTGCTCGCCGAGGCCGACGCCCGGGCGCTGGCGGTGGGACTCACCGGGAAGACCTTCACGGTCCGGTCGGTGACCGAACGGCCGTTCCGGCGGGCGCCCGCGGCGCCGTTCATCACCTCGACGCTGCAGCAGGAGGCCGGCCGGAAGCTCCGCTTCAGCGCGCAGCGCGCCATGCAGGTTGCGCAGCGCCTCTACGAGCAGGGCTGGATCACCTACATGCGCACGGACTCGACGACGCTGTCGGACGAGGCGCTGGCCGCCGCCCGCGCCCAGGCCACCGCCCTCTACGGCGCCGAGTTCGTCCCGCCCGAACCGCGCCGGTACGAACGCAGGGTGAAGAACGCGCAGGAGGCGCACGAGGCGATCCGCCCTGCGGGCGACGTCTTCCGCACGCCGGACGAAGCGGCGCAGACCCTGCACGGCGACGAGCTGCGCCTCTACGAGCTGGTGTGGAAGCGGACGGTCGCCTCGCAGATGGTCGACGCGACCGGGACGAGCGCTCAGGTCCGCATGGCCGCGGCCGTGCCCGCGGAGCCGGCGGCCTTCGCCGGCACCGAGGCCCTCGCCTCGGCGAGCGGCCGGGTCATCGCGTTCCCAGGGTTCCTCCGGGCCTACGTCGAGGGGGACGACGACCCCGAGGCGGAGCTCGCCGACCGCGAGGTCGTCCTGCCGAGGCTCGCAGAAGGCGACCTCGTTCGCGCGGTCGAGCTCGAGCCGGGCTCGCACGCGACCCAGCCTCCCGCCCGCTTCACGGAGGCGTCGCTCGTGAAGGCGATGGAGGAGCTCGGCGTGGGGCGCCCCTCCACCTACGCGAGCGTCATCGCCACGATCCTCGACCGGGGGTACGTCTGGAAGAAGGCGAGCGCGCTCGTGCCGAGCTTCACCGCGTTCGCCGTGGTCGGCCTGCTCGAGCGGTACTTCCCCGATCTGGTGGACTACGGCTTCACCGCGGCCATGGAGGACGACCTCGACGAGATCGCAAGCGGCCGCGAAGAGGCGCTCCCGTGGCTCACGCGCTTCTACTTCGGCGAGGCCAGGGCCGACGGCGCGGGGCGCAGCGCCGAGAACGGGTCCGGCGCCAGCTCCGGCGAGGAGTCGGAGACCGCCCGCCTCGGCCTGAAGGAAGCGGTCGCCGCGCACCTCGGCGCCATCGACGCGCGGGAGATCAACTCGATCCCGATCGGCGTCGGCTCGGCGGGCGTCCCGATCGTCGTGCGCGTCGGACGCTACGGGCCCTACCTCCAGCGCGGCGAGGACAGGACGTCGATCCCCGAGGACCTCCCGCCCGACGAGCTCAGCGCGGAGCGCGCCGAGGAGCTCCTCGACGCCCCCTCGAGCGACCGTGTGCTCGGGACGGACCCAGACACCGGGCTGGAGGTGCAGGTCCGAGCCGGAAGGTTCGGGCCCTACGTCCAGCTCGGCGCGCCGGTCGACGGCGGTGGGAAACCCCGCACCGCGTCGCTGTTCAAGTCGATGTCGCCCGCGACCATCACGCTCGAACAGGGGCTCGAGCTCCTCCGCCTTCCCCGGGTCGTCGGCACCGATCCCGAGGGCGGCGAGGAGATCCTCGCGTCCAACGGTCGGTTCGGCCCCTTCCTGAAGCGAGGCACCGACACGCGCAGCCTCGAGTCCGAAGAGCAGCTGCTGGCCGTGACGCTGGACGAGGCGCTCGCGCTGTTCGCCCAGCCGAAGGCGCGCCGTGGACGGGCGCAGGCTTCAGGGCCCTTGCGCGAGCTCGGCGCAGATCCGGGGACCGGGCTTCCGGTGGTGGTGCGCGAGGGGAGGTTCGGCCCCTACGTCACGGACGGCACCACCAATGCCTCGTTGCGCAAGGGTGACGACCCGCTCACCGTGAC
>JAKAOD010000318.1 GCA_021823365.1 Actinomycetes bacterium
CGAGCGCCTCGCGACGCTGCGGCGGGACCTCGGCGAGCTCGTCGCCGAGGTCCGTCCCGACGTCGTCGTCGTCGAGCGGGTCTTCTTCCAGACCAACGCGCGCACCGCGATGTCCGTCGGCCAGGCGAGCGGCGTCGCCCTGCTGTCCGCGGCCGAGGCGGGCTGCGAGGTCGCCGAGTACAGCGCCAACGAGGTGAAGCTCGCCGTCGCCGGCTACGGCGCGGCGACCAAGGAGCAGGTCCAGGAGATGGTCGCGAGGCTGCTGCACCTCCCGCGCCCGCCGCGGCCGCCCGACGCGGCCGACGCGCTGGCGCTCGCGCTCTGCCACCTCGCGTCCTCGCGTGCCGGCCGGCTCGCCGCCAAGAGCTCCGGACCCGCCGGCACTGCGGCCGCGCCGGTCCCGCGGGCAGCCCTGGCGACGCACGAGAGTGCCGCCGAGTCCCGGCTCACGGGGGCGCGCCGGTGATCGGCTCGCTCCGCGGCACGCTCTCGGAGGTCGTGCTCGGCGAGACGAGCGCCGAGCTCGTCGTCGACGTCGGCGGCGTGGGCTACGTCGTCGAGGTGGCTCCGCGCCTCGCGGCCGAGCTCGGCCGGCCCGGCTCGCCCGTCGCCCTCGCCGTCCACACCCACGTGCGCGAGGGCGCCATCTCGCTCTTCGGCTTCGCCGGCCCGGGGGAGCGGCGCGCCTTCGAGCTGTTGATCGGGGCGCACGGCGTCGGACCGGCGCTCGCCCTCGCGATCCTGTCGACCTTCACCCCGGATGCCCTCGCCCGCGCCCTCGCCGCCGAGGACGTCGACTCCCTGGTCCTTGTGCCCGGCGTCGGCCGCAAGACCGCCGCGCGCCTCGTCGTGGAGCTCGCACCGCGTGCCGCCGAGCTCGCCGGCATGCTGACGCGGCACTGGGCGCTGCCCGTCGGCGACCGGACCGGCGCCGGTGAGGCGGGCGGCACGGCGGCGGGGGACGTCGGCGGGGACCGGGCGGGCGCGAGGGACCGTGCCGGAGCGCACCAGGACGGGCGGTCCTCCCAGGCGCCCGCGGCGCCGGCGGGAGCGGCGGCGGCCGGAGCGCACGGCGGCCCGGCTGCCACGGAGGCGGGCGCTGCGATCATCGGCACCGGCGGCGGCCCCGGCGGCGCCCACGCCGAGGTCGCCGAGGCGCTCGCCGCCCTCGGCTACAGCCAGGAAGAGGTCCGCTCGGTCGTGCTCAAGATCGCGAGGGAGGGCAGTGTGGAGCAGCTGTTGCGCGAGGCGCTGCGCGAGCTCGCGCCCTCGACGTGAGCCCGAGGCGCGAGGTGCTCGAGCCGGCCGCGGCGCAGGCGCCGGCCGTCGCCGGGGCGCGGCGTCCGGTCGCGCCGGGGGCCGAGGGAGACGAGGAGGCGCTCGAGGGCGGGCTGCGACCGCGGCGGCTCGCCGACTTCGTCGGGCAGGACGAGGTGCGCAGCCACCTCGAGGTGATCCTCCAGGCCGCCCAGCGCCGGGACGAGCCCGTCGACCACCTGCTCTTCGCCGGCCCGCCCGGCCTCGGCAAGACGACGCTCGCCGGGATCGTCGCCGGCGAGATGGGTCGGGGTTTTCGCGTCACCTCCGGTCCCGCGCTCGCCCGTGGCGGGGACATCGCCGCGCTGCTGACCGACCTGCAGCCGGGCGACGTGCTGTTCATCGACGAGATCCACCGGCTCAACCGCGCGGTCGAGGAGATCCTCTACCCGGCGATGGAGGACTTCGAGATCGACATCGTGATCGGCAAGGGCCCGACGGCGCGCAGCGTCCGGCTCGAGCTGCCGCGCTTCACCCTCGTCGGCGCGACGACACGCACCGGCCTCGTGACCGGCCCGCTCCGCGACCGGTTCGGCTTCGTGGAGGCGCTCGGGCTCTACACGCCGGGCGAGCTCGAGCAGATCGTCCGCCGGAGCGCGGGCCTCCTCGGCGTGACCTGCGACGACGCCGGCGCGGCGGAGATCGCCCTCCGCTCGCGGGGGACGCCGCGCCTCGCCATCCGCCTGCTGCGCCGCGTCAGGGACTACGTCGAGGTGCGCGGCGACGGGGTGATCTCCCTCGAGTCGGCACGCGCCGGCTGCGAGCTCTTCGGCATCGACGAGCTCGGGCTCGACCGGGTCGACCGGCGCCTGCTCGAGGTGCTCTGCGTGCGCTTCGGCGGGCGACCCATCGGGCTCACGACGCTCGCCCTGAGCGTCGGGGAGGAGCCTGAGACCGTCGAGGACGTCTACGAGCCCTACCTGCTGCAGGCCGGGCTCGTCATGCGAACGCCCCGCGGGCGGGTGCCCGGCCCGGCTGCCTGGGCGCACCTCGGGCTCCCGGAGCCGCCCGCGGGTCTCGGCCGGGTAGGGGGGGACCCGGGCGACTGGGAAGGGGGCGGCGAGCCCGAGGAGGGCTCGCTCGGGGAGGACGGCACCTTCGCCCCCCGGCTGTTCGACGGGGCGCGGGAGGCGTAGGCTGAGAGGACGCGGCCCCGGGCGGTGCTCGGCGGCGGCCCGTCCCGCCCGGCGGGGCGTGTCATCAGGCTGCGGGCGAAGTCCGCCCGCGCGAATGCCGTGGGGGGCGCGGCTACAGTGCGGGGCGCACTTCCCGCCCTGACGACAGGTCTGACATGCCCTTGCATCTGCTTGCCCTTAGCCATCTCGCCGATCCCCGTCACCTCGAGGATCTCGGCTCGCTCGTCCTCGCGGCGGCCAAGACCACGAAGAAGACCTCGAGCTCCGGATCGAGCTTCATCCTGATCCTCATCGTGATCATGGTCGCCGGCTACTTCCTCTGGCTCCGGCCGCAGCGGAGGCGCCAGCAGGCCGTGCAGCGCCAGCAGCAGCAGGCCGAGGTGGGCGACGAGGTCGTCACGGCGAGCGGGATCTACGGCCGCGTCGTGGCGGTGCACGACGACCGGGTCTCGCTCGAGATCGCCCCCGGCACGACGATCGAGATCGCCAAACGGGCGCTCGGCCAGCGCGTGAGCACGCCGGCGCTCGGGGACGATCCGGCCGGCGCCTATGGCGGAGCCCAGGATGGGCCGGACGGGGACGATCCGGATGCCGTCGGTGCAGACACCGACGGCGCGGAGCACGGCCAGGCGGCCTCCGACGAGGGGGCGGAAGGCGAGGCCGGCGGCGGAGACGAGGAGGCCGGCCCCGCGCCCGCCCCCGACGGCGCCTTCGAGGTGTCCGGCGACTGGAAGTCCTTCGACGGCGCCGGCTCCAACGGCGCCTCGGCGGGCGAGCCGGCAGCGGACGCCGGGCCGGCGCCCCAGGCCTCCACCCGGTCCCGCGGCGGCGCGGGGGCGCAGCGGCGCCGGCGGGGAGGCACCTCCTAGGTGTCGCGCCGGCTGCTGACGAGCGTCGTCGCCTCGACGCTCGCCTGCCTCGGCATGCTCGGGCTGGCGCTCGGGCTCGGCTGGAAGCCCGCTCTCGGCCTCGACCTCCGCGGCGGCCTCTCGGTCGTCTACAAGCCCGTCCGGCACGTGTCGAACGGGACGCTGCAGACGGTCGTGAACATCATGTCGCTCCGGGCGAACGCCCTCGGCGTCACCCAGCCCAATATCACCACGCAGGGGGGCGAGGTCGTCGTCCAGATGCCCGGGGTGAAGGACCCGAACCAGGTGCTGAAGACGATCGGCACGACGGCCAAGCTGTACTTCCGGCCGGTGCTGTGCGGCGCGCCGGCCTTCACGGCGCCGAAGACGTCGTCCGGGAAGGCGAAGCACGTCCCTTACGTCGTCCCGCCGACCTGCCCCGCGACCTACCAGTACACGGCGGCGTACTTCGACGCGGCGACGTCCGGCTACACCGTCCCGAGCGCGATCGCCGAGGACCCGACCTACGCGACCTACCCCTCGACCAGCTCCAACTGGGACCAGGAGCACCCGCACCAGAACGTCATCGTCTCGACGAAGGGCCAGGGCCAGGCGACGCGCTACGTCCTCGGCCCGGCCCTCGCGAGCGGCACGATCATCAAGAGCGCCTCGGCACAGCTGCTCACGACCGGCTCGTGGGTCGTCGACTTCACCCTCACCGGCTCGGGCTCGACGACGTTCAACAAGATGGCCAAGGCGTACTACGGCCGGCTGATCGCCGACGACCTCGACGGTGACGTCGTCTCCGCCCCGGTGATCGCCTCGCAGAGCTTCCCCGGCAGCGGACAGGTGAGCGGCTCGTTCACGCAGAAGTCGGCGAGCGCGCTCGCGCTGCAGCTGAACTACGGCGCCTTCCCCGTCACCATGCAGAGGCTCACCTCCCAGACCATATCGGCGAGCCTCGGCTCGGCCAGCCTGCGCGCCGGGCTCCTCGCCGGCGCGGTCGGGCTCCTGCTCGTCATGGCCTACACGATCTTCTACTACCGGGCGCTCGGCATCGTCGTGCTGCTCGGCCTGGCGACGACGGGCGCCTTCATCTACGGCCTCGTCTCGGCGCTCTCGGCCTCCTCGCTCGGGCTCACCCTCGACCTGTCGGGCATCACCGGGCTGATCGTCTCTGTCGGCATCACGGTCGACTCCTACGTCGTGTTCTTCGAACGGCTGAAAGACGAGGTGCGCGC
>JAKAOD010000319.1 GCA_021823365.1 Actinomycetes bacterium
AGCGACCGGTGGGTCAGCGTCTGGGGCGGCGGTGTCATGCTCCAGATACCTTGGGTGTACTCCGCTCGCCAGGTGCTGACCGCGAACTTCGAGGAGGCGTCTCTCGGACAGCCGACCTGGCTCGAGGCGATGGCGAGGACGGCGGCCCACGTCGTGACTGGAGCGCCCGACGCGTGGGCGATCGGTCTCGCCGTGATCGAGGCCATCGTGGCGCTTGCCGTCCTGCTCCCGCCGGCGCTGCCAGGAACCGCTCCGAGGGTGGACGCGCGATGGACGCTCGCTGCGGCAATCGGGCTCTCGCTGGCGTTCTGGGTGGTCGGTCAGCAGTTGGGAGGGATCCTGTCGCCCAGCGCGACGGACATCGACACGGCGCCGCTCGTGATCCTCCTCGCGCTTGCCGCATGGCCCGGTGTCTCCCGCCCGGCAATTCGACCCCGCTCGTGACTTGATAGAAGCGATGGACGTCGTGGCGGGGGGGACTCCTGGCCGAGACAGGGAAGTCCTCGGCATCGCATCGGGGTCGTCGATTCGGCCACTGGACGAGGTCTCCGCCGACAGGGACGTGTTCGACTCCTGGTACCGGCGAGAGCACCCTCGCCTCGTCGCCGCCCTGTTCGTGGTGACGGGGGACTTGGCGGTCGCGAGCGAGTCTGTCGACGAGGCCTTCGCCCGAGCGCTCGAGCGCTGGGACCGGGTCGGCGCGATGGAGCGACCGTCGGGATGGGTGTTCACGGTGGCGCTCAACGTGGTCAGGCGAACGGCGCGTCGTGCCGGCATCGAGCGCAGGCTCCTTCGGCGACAGGCTCCGGTGGTCGACGTGCCAGCGCCTGCAGGAGAGGTCTGGGCGGTGGTCTCAGACCTCCCTCGTCGCGAGCGCGAAGTCGTCGTCCTCCGGCACATCGGCGGCCTTGCAGAGGTCGAGATCGCCGCCTGCCTCGGGATCTCGAGGAGCACCGTGTCGACGACCCTGCGCTCGGCACACCGCCGCCTCTTCCAGCTGCTCGACGAAGGACCCGACGACCATGACTGACCTCGCCACGCTCTTCGACCGCCTCGCAGACGTGCCACTTGCACCGCTCCCTTCGATCGAGGACCTTCGCCGCCGCAATCGCAAGCGCCACCGGCGGTCCCTCCTGCGTGGCGCCGCAGGAGCGCTCGCAGCAGGTGTCGCCGCGGCGCTCGTGGTCACCTTGGCGATTCCTTCCCCGTCGCCTCCGAGCGGCAGTGGACTTGCGAGCTACCTCGTCCCTGCGACGAAGGTGCCGCTCACAGTCCTTCGAGCCGTCGGCATCCCGAGCACAATCCGGCCGCCCCAGACCCTCAGCGGGCAGCCTCAGCTCGAGACAGGGGGCAAGCCCGAGATCTTCTACGCCGGTGCCGCGTTCTGCCCGTACTGCGCGGTGTCGAGATGGGCGCTCGTGATCGCGCTCTCGGAGTTCGGCTCCTTCTCGAACCTCGGCTCGGCCGTGTCGTCTGCGTCGAACGACGTCTACCCGGGCCTCGAGAGCTGGAGCTTTGCGAGGTCGCACTACTCGAGCCCCTATCTCGCGTTCGACCCGGTCGAGCTCTCCTTCCATCGCACAGGGGCCCCGACACCGGGTCCGGCGACGGGGTACGTCCCGGTTGCCACACTCTCGCCCGCCGACCGGCACCTCTACGACGCCTACGACACCGGCGGGACAATCCCCTTCATCGACATCGCCAACACTGCGGTCGTGGTCGGCTCGAGTGCAAGCCCGGCACCGCTCCTGGGTCTGAGCCTCGGGGAGATCTCATCTACCCTCTCGGACCCCTCGAGCACCGTAGCCAGTGCTCTCGACGGCGCGGCCAACGAGCTGATCAAGAGCATTTGCTCGTTGCCGGGGACGGCAGGCGCCCCGGCCTGCGCCTCCCCGATCCTCCAGAAGGCAGGGATCGGAAGCCCCGCTCACGGGACAAGCTCCACGATCCAGGCGGGGCAGGACCTCGGAGCCGCGGCGAAGCTCCTCGCACGCACAGCGACCTGGAAAGCTCCAACAGAGCTGACCCGCCTGAGCGTGCCCGGACCCGACGGAACCATGCTTCTCGTCGGCAGCGCCTCGAGCAACTCGGAGAGCGGCTGTGAAGCACTCGCAGCTCGTGTCCCCGGGTCATCACCTCCGCAGCTCGTCGGCGCCGCGTGCAGCCTCGCCGGCACCGCTGGCCAGCTGCCGACCACATCGACGCCCCGAACGACATTCGGCGACACGACGCACGGATGGCTCGCCCCGACAGGAACCCTCTACGCGATCTCGTTCGGACAAGGACCCGAAGGCACGTCGAAGGTCGCGTACGTCACCCGCTCGGGATCGACCGTGGTGACGGGGGCGGTCAGTCAGGGGTGGTACGTGATCGCCGTTCCCTCGACGGACCTCGCCAAGGGCGGGAAGGTGGACTTCTACACCACCACGGGAAGGCACCTCGGCACCGGCCCGCTCAGCACCGCTTGACAGCACGTCCGAATGGGGTTCGCCGCGCGCAGGGCCGGCGCTTCGGGCGAGCCGTCCGGAGAAAGCAAGCGGTGGTAGGGGCCAGGACCCCGGCACGAGGGTGGTGGCACTTGGCGGGGGATGGCAAGGCCGGCTATGCCGGCGATGGCGGTCCCGCGCGCCGAGCCGAGTTGGATGATTCCTCGGGCATGGCCGTGGCGGACAACGGGACCGTCTACGTCGCCGACACGGGAAACAACCGGGTGCGTGCCATCTCCCCGAAAGGCGCCATCACGACCGTGGCGGGGAACGGCCACGCCGGTGCCCGAGAAGGGGGCGGTCCGGCGGTACGTGGCGGGGTCGCGAGCCCGAAAGCCGTGGCACTCGGAAGCAAGGGGCAGGTTCACATCGCCGACTCGAACGGCGTACAGGTCGTGTCGCCGAACGGGATCCTCACCACCGTCGTCGCGACCCCTCGGATCTCGGTCAACGGCAAGACGATCGCCTTCACACCGAACGCGATCGCCGTGGGCCGCTCCGGGGGCCTCTACGCATCTGACTTCACACTGAAGCTCCTCATCGAGTTCACCCCAACCGGACACGCAGTGCACAGCTGGCCCATCTACGTCACGCCTGCCGGCATGGCCACCGCGCCAGACGGGTCGGTGGTCGTGGGGAACTACGAAACCTTCTCCGTCGACCAGGTCATCGACGGACAGCCCAGCACCCTGGTCACCTTCACGCGCAACTCACTGCCCGGCCCGACTGGCACCTTCCGGCCGTCGGGGATCGAGGTGAGCAGGACAGGGCTCGTCTACTCAGTGACCGACGGCGTCAACGGCGGCACGACTCGGCCGGCGCTCGTGGCGATCAAAGGCTCTGACCACGTCCAGCTATTGCCCGCGGGGAGCGGCACCAGCCACTGACTCGTGACACTGACCACGAACCGTTCGGGGCGAGCGATGGCCACCGATCGTCACGACGATAGGGGGCGCCCCGATCAGCAACTGGCGACGGCGTCTACTCCACTCCCGCTTTCCCGAACCGTTGACGGGTGGCATCGACGCTCAGGCCTGCCGCATCGGCGATGGTGTGCCAGGCCACTCCTCGCTCCCTCATGCGGTTGACCGAGGTGGCCAACTCGAGCTCGACCCGGTCGGCACTCTTGACCAAGGCGGGGAGCATCGTCAGCAGGTCCTCGGTGGAGGGGTCCTGGCGCGCAGCTCGCCAGCGAGTTGACTCCTCAGGCGTCGCGCTGGCCGCATCCTCGACGACCACGAGGGCCAGTTCGACGCACTCGTTGCAGATGAAGACACCCGGACCGGCGACGAGCCGCTCGACTTCCGTGTTCGGCTTGCCGCAGAACGAGCAGGACGTCGTCATGCCCTCAGTTGAAAGAGCATTGGTAGACATGCGGGTCTCCTGTTCTTGACGGATGTTCCGCAGGGCGGTGGCATAGGGCTCACCGGTCCGAGCAGCACGCGACCTGACGAGACGCTTGAGGTGCTTGTTCGTCGTCATCCGATCTCACGCACTCCGATCGGCGCCCCAGCTGCACCCTCGGAATGGCTGACGGACAACGACCCGAGGACATGATCCCCTTTTCCTCTGAGTGCCGGCTTGCTGGGTCAGTCGGCGGAGGGAGGCGCGGAACTCGCCGGAGCCATGGTGCCCTTGGGCGACCAGTCGAGTCAAGCAGCGTCCTGCCGGCTCCGGCGTTCGGGGCAGGGCAGGGCGTTGACCCTATGAGGCCTTTGCCCGATACTCCTCAAGTGCATCTACCGGAACGTGGGCGATGCCGTCGACCATCTCGTAACGAAGTTTGCGCTGGTGAATGAGCCGCAGCAGTTCCTTGGTGGGCAGATCCAGTCGACGGGCGGCTTCTGAAGCCCTCAGAAGTTCAGATGGCATCGGTCCCTCCCTGATCGAAGCCGAGTCTACGGCTCAGACGTTGGATCTGGTCCTCCACCTGGGCCAGGACCGAAAGATGGTTCGTGCCCACGAGGACATCTCTGGCATCTTCCAGGGCGGCGACCAGGTCGAGGGCTTCTTCGAGCCCGAACGAGACGCCACTCGGAGGTTCGAATCCAGCTG
>JAKAOD010000320.1 GCA_021823365.1 Actinomycetes bacterium
GGTGCGACCAGTGTTGTCGACGTGGCGCGATCCGTCAACCTCGGGCGTTGCCGCGCCGGAGGCGAGCGGCGAAGATGGCTGGGTGACGGGCCCGGTTGAGCCGATCGCCACGTTCGACCACCGGGAGCTTCCCGTGGCGGAGGTGCGCCGCCTGCGGGGCGGCGCACGGGTCGCCGTGTGCATACCGGCTCGGGACGAGGCGGCGACCGTGGGACAGGTGGTCGGCGGCGTCCGCACGGCCCTGATGGGCAGGGGCGGGCTCGTCGACGAGCTCGTCGTCGTCGACGACGGCTCGCTCGACACCACGGCGCAGGTCGCCTCCCGCGCCGGCGCCCGGGTGGTCCGGAGCTCGCCGTTCGCCGGACCGCTCGGCAAGGGGGGCGCCATGCGCGCCGGGCTCGCGGCGACGGCGTCGGAGGTCGTCGTGTTCCTCGACGCCGACGTGACGACCTTCCGCCCGCACTACGTCTCCGGGCTCGTCGGCGCCCTGCTCGCCCGGCCCGGGACGGCGCTCGTCAAGGGCTGCTACGCCCGGCCGCTCCACGGGCGGCCGACGGGCGGGGGGCGGGTGACCGAGCTCGTCGCGCGCCCGGTGATCTCGCTCCTCTTCCCGCACCTCGCCGCCGTCGCCCAGCCCCTCGCCGGCGAGACGGCGGCCTGGCGCAGCGTGCTCGAGGAGGTCGGGCTCGCCGACGGCTACGGCGTGGAGATGGCGTTGCTGCTCGACGTGGCGGAGCGTTTCGGGACGGCGTCGATCGCGCAGGTCGACCTGGGCACGCGGGCGCACCGCAATCGCAGCCTCGAGGAGCTCGCGCCGATGGCGCGCGCGGTGATCGCCGCGGCGCTGAGCCGCGCCGGGATCCCGGCCGGATGAGCGAGCTCGTCGTCGCCTCCTACCGCGGCCCGGCGAGCTTCGCCGCCGAGCCCGACGGGACCCTCGTGGCGCGGCCCGCGGCCGGAGGGCTTGCCCCGAGCCTGCTCAACGCCCTCGAGGGCACCAGCGCCACGTGGGTCGCCGTGGCGATGAGCCGCGCCGACCGGCGTGCCGCCGCCGAGGGGGCGACGGCGGGCGTGGCCGGCGGCACGCGCCTGAAGCTCGTCGAGCTCGACCCCGAGGTCCAGGCCGCCGCCTACAGCGCCATCGCCAACGGGACGCTCTGGTTCCTCCACCACGGGCTCTTCGACCGGGTGCGCCGGCCGGTCTGCGACCGCGCCTGGCACGCGGCGTGGGACTGCTACCGGCAGCTCAACCAGGTCGTCGCCGAGGCGGTCGCCGCCGAGGCCGGCGACGGCGCGACCGTCGTCGTCAACGACTACCACCTCGCCCTCGTCGGGCGGTTCCTCGCCGAGTGGCGGCCGGACCTGCGCACCGTCCACTTCCACCACACGCCGTTCTGCGAGCCGGAGGAGCTCCGGGTCCTCCCCGGAGCCGTCGCCGGCGAGCTGATCTCCGGGCTCTCGTCCTTCGGGGCCTGCGGGTTCCACACGGACCGGTGGGCGGCGCGCCTCAGTGCCTGCGCCGCGGCGGCAGGCGTCGGGCTCCCGCCGACCTTCTCGGCCCCCCTCGGGCCGGATGCGGCAGCGCTTCGCGCCGTGGCAGAGACGGTCGGCTGCGCCGGGCGCCGCGCGGCGCTGCTCGAGCGCCTCGACGGCCGGTCGCTCGTCCTGCGCAGCGATCGCGTCGAGATGGCGAAGAACCTCGTCCGTGGCTTCCTCGCCTACGAGGAGCTCCTCGAGATGCGCCCGAGGCTGCGGGGCAGGGTCACCTTCCTCGCCAGGACCTACCCCTCCCGCGAGGACGTGCCGGGCTACCTCGCCTACCGCCGGGAGGTCGAGGCGGTCGCAGCGCGGGTGAACGAGCGCTTCGGCACGGCGGACCACCTGCCCGTCGAGCTCGAGGTTGCCGACGACTTCCTCTCCTCGGTCGCCGCCCTTTGCTGCTACGACGTGCTCCTCGTCAACCCTCTACGCGACGGCATGAACCTCGTCGCGAAGGAGGGCCCGGTCGTCAACCGCCGCCAGGGCGTCGTCGCCCTCTCCCGGGAGGCCGGCGCCTTCGAGGAGCTCGGCGCGGAGGCCGTCGCCGTCGAGCCGTTCGACGTGAGCGGCACCGCGACGCAGCTCGAGCGGGCGCTTCAGATGCCGGCGCGCGAGCGGGCGCGCCGGCACGAGGCGCTTGCGCGGATCGCCGGCTCGAGGCCGCCGAGGCGCTGGCTCGACGACGTGGTCGCCGCGGCGCGCCCGTCGGGGACGGGATAGGGCCGGCGGGTGGCGCCGCCCGATCCGGCGGGTGGGGGCGGTCCGGATCAGACCCGAGCAGCCAGTTCGGCGAGGAGCTCGGTCGCCGCGGCCGGGCCGTCGAGCACGAGGTCGGCCGCGGCGAGGAGCGCATCCGGCAGCTCGTCGCTCCCGACGGCGACGCGAAAGGCGCGAAGCGCCCCGCCGCGGCCGAGCTCGGCCACGGCGTCGAAGGCCGGCACGTCGCCGAGGTCGTCTCCGAGGCAGCACGCCACCGAGCTGCCGGCGGCGAGGCGCCGGACGACGCTCCCTTTGTCCGGAGCCCCCACGGGCAGGAGCTCGACGGACATCCGTCCCGGTCGCATCACGAGGTCGTGGCGCTCGGCGACGGACCGGGCCACCACCGCCGCCGCCTCGGCGGCGGCCGGGTCCTTCCGCCAGTGGACGCCGGCGGCGAGGCGCTTCTCCTCGACCTCGACGGGCGGCGCCAGTGCCGACCTGAGCTCGTCCACGGCGAGGCCGACCGCCTCGGCCCGACCGGCAAGGCCCTCGAGCGTGCGGACCGAGCCGTCGGGGAGCGCCTCCTCCGCGCCGTAGATGCCATAGACGCGCAAGGGGCTTCGGCGCTCGGCGAGCTCGAGCGCCCGGACGAGGAACCGGGCCGGCCGGCCCGAGACGACGGCGACCGCCTCGAGGCGCGTCGCCAGACGATGGAGGGCGCAGACCGCCCTCGGGTCGGCGGCGGCGAGCGCCGGGTCGGCGACGATCGGCGCGATCGTGCCGTCGAAGTCGCTCACCAGGCAAGCCGATGGAGCAGCCTCGGCAAGCGCGGCGACGAGCTCGAGCGCCCCGTCGGGCAGGGGCGCGCTCAGCGCGGCCGGCTGCGGAGAGTCGCCGCGCCCTCGTAGCGCCGGCGGCGTCGGGCGAGCCGGCGTCGGCGGAGGCGGCGGACGAGGAGCGGGTCGTAGGCGAGCGCGGCCTCGGAGTCGACCAGGCGGGCGAGGCGTCCCCGGTAGGCCGACGGGGAGATGCCGAGCCGAGAGCGGATCGCCCCTCCCTTCGTCTCGCCGTCGGGCTCGAGCCACCAGCCGCGCTCGAAGTCGAGCAGCGCCCGCTCCGGAGCTGTCAGGTCCACCGGCACGCCTCCACCGCCCCGACAATGCCAAGAGGCCGCTTCCAAAGCAAGCATTCCCCGCAGCGCCCGCCTCGGGTCGACCCGCGTTCGACCCCGCGGCTGCGTCGTGCGAGGCTGGGGCGCGAAGGGAGCGGGGTGGGAGCGAGGTCGTGAGCGCCGTCGGAGTGAGCTACGTCGTCGCCTTCGGCGGCGGGGTGGCGTCGTTCGCGTCGCCTTGCGTGCTGCCCGTCGTGCCGGCCTACCTGTCGCTCGTCACCGGGCTCGACCTTGCCGAGGCCGAGCGCGGCGGGACCCGCCAGCTCGGCCGCATCGTCCGGCACACCCTTCTGTTCATCGCCGGATTCGGGGCGGTCTTCGTCCTCGCCGGCATGGCGGCGACCGCCGTGGGCGGGGCGGTGACCCGCGACAAGGTGCTGCTCGGGCGGGTCTCGGGTGGCGTCGTGATCGCGATGGCCCTGTTCCTCGTCGGCTCGCTCGTCCTTCGCGTGCCGTTCCTCTCCCGTGAGGCGCGCTTCCATCCGAGCGCCTCGCGGCTCGGCCCGCTCTACGCGCCTGTCGCCGGCGCGGCCTTCGGCTTCGGCTGGACCCCCTGCATCGGCCCCGTCCTCAGTGCCGTGCTCGACGTGTCGCTGTCCGAGCGCGGCCTCGGGCAGGGGGCGCTGCTCCTCGCCGTGTACGCCGCCGGGCTCGGCGTTCCCTTCCTCGTGGTCGGCTGCGGCTTCGGTCGCCTGGCAGGCGCCCTCCGGTGGGTGCGGGCGCACGCGCGGGGCATCACCGTCGCTTCGAGCACCCTGCTCTGCGCCTTCGGGGTGCTCCTCGTGCTCGGCCGGCTGCCGTGGCTGACCCTCGAGCTCGAGCACTGGATGTCGGTCGTCGGGCTCGGCGGGCTCAACACCGCGGGTTGACCGCGTGGCGCGGCTCCTCTGCGTGCGGGCTGTCCTTCCCGGCGCTCAGCGCAGGTTGGCGAGCCGTCGCGCGACGTAGGGCAGCACGCCGCCGGCCGCGAAGTAGGCGGCCTCCGTGGGCGTGTCGATCCTGAGCAGCACCGGGACCTCCTTGCCGTCAGCCCGCACGACGAGCTGGCGGCGCACGAGGTCCTCCGTGGCGCATCCGGCGATGCCGACGACGGAGAAGCTCTCACGCCCGCTGAGGTCGAA
>JAKAOD010000321.1 GCA_021823365.1 Actinomycetes bacterium
AGTACCGGGAGACCATGGTCACCGAACGTCGACTTGTCGCCCGCCTGCACCCGACGCACGCCTACGGCGTCACGCAACGCTGAGGGGATCGGCCGGGTCGGTGGCGGCAGCCGGGTCGGTTGCGGCGGCAGCCGCGGCCCGGTCGGCCCCACCGCGGTCGGCGGCAGCCGGGTCGGATCCGGCGGCTCAGCCCTCGGCCGGCTGGGTGGTGCCAGTCCAGGTGGCGGCGCCGCGTCCCGGTCCGGCTGGTTCGGGCAGGTGCATGGACTCCTCGACGAGCTGCGCGATGTCGAGGACCCGGACCGACTCCTCCTTGCCGTTGGCCCGAACCGCGTCGTCCAGCATGATCATGCAGTAGGGGCAGGCGGTGGACACGACGTCCGCGCCGGTGCCGAGCGCCTCGAGGGTCCGATCCACGTTCACGCGGGTTCCGATGCTCTCCTCCATCCACATCCGCGCGCCCCCTGCGCCACAACAGAAGCCCCGTTCCCTGCACCGGCGCATTTCGACATTGCGGGCACCAGGGATCGCGTCGATGACGGTCCGCGGCTCGTCGAAGACCCTGTTGTGCCGCCCGAGGTAGCAGGGGTCGTGGTACGTGACGGTGCCCGTGTAGCCGGTGCCGGGGACGATCTTCCCATCACGCACAAGGTGGTCCAGCAGCTCCGCGTGGTGCACGACTTCGAAATTGCCGCCGAGGGCGGGGTACTCGTTCTTCAGGGTGTTGAAGCAGTGCGGGCACGTCGCGACGATCTTCTTCACGCCCGCCGAGGCGAGGGTCGCGATGTTGGCTTTCGCCTGTTCCTGGTAGAGGTACTCGTTGCCGATGCGCCGCGCCGGGTCTCCCGTGCAGCTCTCCTTCGGCCCGAGGATCCCGAAGCGGACCCCGGCCCGGTGCAGCAGCCGCGCCGTCGCCTGCACCTGACGGCGGGCCCGCTCGTCGAGCGCTCCTGCGCAACCGACCCAGTAGAGGTACTCGATGTCGACGGGGATCGTGTCGACGATCACCGGCACTTCGAACTCCAGAGACTGGGTCCACTCGGTTCGTTTCGAACTGCCGAGGCCCCAGGGATCGCCCTGGCTCTCGACGTTACGCAGCATGAGGCCGGCCTCGTGCGGGAAGCTCGACTCCATCAACACCTGGTAGCGGCGCATGTCGACGATCGCGTCGACGTGCTCGATGTCCACGGGGCACTGTTCCACGCAGGAGCCGCACGTGGTGCAGGCCCAGAGCACGTCGGGCTCGATGACGCCCGGCACCAGTGCCTCGGCCTCGGCGGTGGCAACCTCGCCGTGACCGCCGCCCTGGGCTCGACCGTCCGGCGAGCCGACCCGCTCCTCTGCACCGTCCCGCGCCGACTTCCTTGCGAGCAGGCGCGAAGACTGGGAGAACATGTTGTCGCGCAGTGCCATGACCACGAGCTTGGGGGACAGCGGCTTGCCCGTGTTCCACGCCGGGCACACCGACTGGCACCTTCCGCACTCCGTGCACGTCACGAAATCCAGCATCTGCTTCCACGTGAAGTTCTCGATGAAGCCAGCACCGAAGACGGTGTCCTCCGTCACGTTCTCCATGTCCATGTCGGGGGTCTTGTCGAGCCCGCCGAGGGCGCGCGGGCGGCGCGAGAACGCCACGTTGAAAGGCGCGACGAAGATGTGCAGGTGCTTCGAGTACGAGACGAACACGAGGAACCCGCTGATGATCGCGACGTTGAGGAGGAGGAACGTCGTCGCCAGCGTCCCGTCCACCCCGTGCCCCAGTCCTGCGAGACCCGCCCCGATCACGTGGGAGGCGAACGCCCAATCTCCGTAGGGGAACTGACTCGGCTTCGTGTCGACCTGCGCACCCCTGTACAGAAGCAGGCTCGCGATCACGCCGAAGATGAAAAGGAGCGTCAACCAGGCGGCATCGGTGTGCGAGCCGTAGAACCTCGAAGCCCGCTCTTTTCTCGACGGGGCATTCTTGAGGCGGATCACCGTGAACACGCCGAGTGCGACGAGGACCGCGGTGGCGAAGAAGTCTTCGATGAAGCCGAGCACGGGCGACGTCCCGATCCCAGGAAAATGGAAGCCCGGCTGGAAGAGGTCTCCGTACGCCTCGACGATCGTGAAGAGCAGGATCATGAATCCCCACATCGTGAAGAAATGAGCCAGCCCGGGAACCGTCCACTTCAAGAGCTTCCGCTGTCCGGCGACCTCGGTCACCTCCGCCTCGGCCTTCCGGCCCAAGTCGCGGCGCAACCGATCAGGGGCGGCCTGCCCAGCACGCACGAGCCGGGAGATCCAGTGGAAGCGGCGGCCGGCGACCGCGACGCAGACCACGGTCACCACCATGCCTACGGCGATCCTGACTGGCACGAGTCCTCCTATGGCAGCTCGGGCGGTTCGCCAGCGGGCTCACGCGGTGAAGAGCGGTGCCGGCAGGTCTCCGGCGCGGCACCTGCTCCCGCAGCAACCAGCCGGCGACCGAGGTGAACGCTCGGGCGCAGGCCGTCGCGACGACCATCGGCCCGGACGCGGACCCGGCCGTTGCGCCACCCCTCTGGCGCAGTCGGAAGGATCCATGGCGTGCAAGACGATAGTGTGACGCCGGCTCGCGGGCGTAGTTCAGCGGCAGAACATCAGCTTCCCAAGCTGAGAACGCGGGTTCGATTCCCGTCGCCCGCTCCAGTCCAGTCCAGTCCGAACATTCTCCCTGCTGAGAACCACTTTTCGCCCCCAGCTGCCGAACACGGTGTTTCCGTACACACGTTCAGGAACTCTCATACACCCCGGTCGGAAACCGCGTAGCGGCCGACGTTCAAGCTCTCGTCCTCGTTCCACCTCCTCTGTGGATCGTCGAGCTCCTGCCGGCCCGCTGCCGCTGACTGTCGCCGAGCGAGGGTGAGAGTGTCCTTTCCCAGTCGGTACCCAGGCGGTCACGACGCTGCCGAGCATGCAGTCCGGTCGGGTCCAGTCCTGGCACCACCCTCTCCGCACCGGCGGCTCCCGGGTCGTTCGCAGCGGTCCGAGGCTGCCCCGGAGACGTCCAGATCACCCCCGAGGCCGGCCGCCGACGCTCTAAGCTCCGGGCCGCACGAAACCGAAGCTGGCGGGACTTGGAGGGCGGGCACACGCGATACCAGCACGACGGACGCATGCCACCCACCCGACAAGGAAGGGAGACCAACCTGAACAGTGTATTTGACCTCGATGACGGCACGCTCACCGAAGAGCAGGCCGCGATGCGCGAGACCTGCCGCCGGTACGTGGACAGGGTGCTCGTGCCCTTCATCGTCGCCGATCGCGAACGTGAGTGGGCGTTCGACCCCGCGATGCGGCTCGCCCCCGAAGTCCTCGAGGAAGCGAACCGCGCTGGACTCCGGAGCCTCGGCGTGCCCGATGTGTACGGAGGCGTTGCGCTCGAGTCCGGCCGTGAGGCGCAGACGTTCGCGCTGATCGCAGCCGAGCTTGCCCGGGGCGATGTCGGAATCGCGGACAAGCTGGTGCAGAACTGGAAGATCTCGGTGCTGCTTCGTGAGCTCGCATCACCCGAGCTCCAGCAGCGCTGGTTCACGCGCTACATGGCCGATCCGCAGTTTCTCATGGCACACTGCCTCACTGAGCCGCGAGGAGCATCTGACCGCTGGCTCCCGTACAACGCGCCCGAAGCCAACATGGACACGAGGGCCGAACTGGTGGGCGACCACTGGGTCATCGACGGGCGCAAGCAGTTCATCAGCAACGGTTTCGATGCGAGTCTCTACGTCGTCTACGCCAACACCGACGACTCCGTCGGAATGCTCCAAGGCACGAGCAGCTTTCTCGTCCCCCGCGACACCCCCGGCCTCGAGGTGACGCGGTGCAACGAGACCGTCGGTGGGCGCTACATGAACAACGGCGAGATCGCTTTCGACAATTGCCGAGTTCCCGCGGACCACCTTCTCGCACACAACGACGCTCTCGGCAAGGCGGGGATCTACTTCCGACCTGGCAAGATCCTCCAGGCGGCGAAGAACCTCGGGATCGGGATAGCTGCGTTCGACGACACGGTCGAGTTCGTCCACAACCGGGTCCAGGGAGGGCGAGTCCTCATTCAGCACCAGGCGGTCGCCGTGCGCGTTGCCGAGATGGCGACGAAGCTCGAGGCGGTGGCCGCGCTGCTACGCCAGGCGGCCAGAGCGGTCGACCTCCGGCGTCCGAACGCGGACGCCCTCGCGGACATGGCGAAGGTATTCGCGTCCCATGAGATCCTCGAGGTCTGCGTCCAGGCCATGGAGCTCCACGGCGGGTACGGCGCGATGCTGGAAGTGGGGATCGAGAAGTACCTCCGCGACGCGTCTGTGTACCTGCACATGGACGCAACCACGGACATCTCGCACTTCCGGATCGTGAAGGCGCTCTTCCCTTCGACCGCGGGGAACTACGCGGGGACGACCTGAGGGAGGCCATCGTCGGAACCGCCACGCCGTCTGCGATCCCCGGGAAGAGCACGTTCGTCCGGACTCCCGCGTTCGGGGCTCGCGTGGGCGTCCAGGCTCGCTGGCCT
>JAKAOD010000322.1 GCA_021823365.1 Actinomycetes bacterium
CGCGCGTGCCGCCGAATGATCGGGAGCGGAGGCGTGCCACGAGCGCGGCAGTGGCGCGTGATGAGGGAAAGGACCTGACGCGGTGCGGTTGATGCGGATCGGTGAGCTGGGCCGAGAGCGACCTGCTCTGCTCGACGAGGACGGACGGCTGCTTGATCTCTCGGGCCTCGGGCGCGACGTCGACGGTGCCTTCCTCGCAGGTGACGGCGTCGAGGATGCCCTCCGGCTGGCGAGAGGGGCGCTCCCCGTCCTCGGCGAGCTCGGCGACGACGGGAGGGTCACGCTCGCAGGCCGAGGGCGCGTCGGCGCGCCGATCGCCAAGCCGGAGAAGATCCTCTGCGTCGGGCTCAACTACCGGGACCACGCCGCCGAGACCGGGGCGAAGGTGCCCGACGAGCCGATCGTGTTCATGAAAGCGCCGAACAGCCTCGCCGGGCCCTACGACGACATCCTCCTGCCGAGGGGCTCGACGAAGACCGACTGGGAGGTCGAGCTCGCCGTCGTCATCGGGCGACGCACCAGCTACCTCGACTCGCCCGAGGACGCCGCGGCGGTGATCGCCGGCTACGCGATCTCGAACGACGTCTCCGAGCGCGCCTTCCAGATCGAGCGCGGCGGGCAGTGGACCAAGGGGAAGAGCTGCGAGACCTTCAACCCGATGGGCCCGTGGCTCGCGACGCCCGACGAGGTCGCCGACGTCGGAGCGGTGGGGCTGAGGCTGTGGGTGAACGGGGTCAGTCGCCAGGACGGCTCGACGAAGGACATGGTCTTCGGCGTGCACCACCTCGTGTGGTACCTGAGCCAGTTCATGGTGCTCGAGCCTGGCGACCTGATCGACACCGGGACGCCGGCGGGCGTATCGCTCGGCGACGACGGCGTGCCGTTCCTCGCAGACGGCGACCTCGTCGAGCTCGAGGCGGACGGGCTCGGCCGGCAGGCGTGCCGGGTGCGGGCGGAGCGGCGGCTGTGACTCTCGTCACCGCGTTCGACACCTTCGACGTCCGTTTCCCGACCTCCCGCAGCCTCGACGGGTCGGACGCGATGAACCCGAGCCCGGACTATGCCGCCGCCTACCTCGTCGTGCGCAGCGAGGACGAGAGCAGGAGCGGTCATGCCTTCGTCTTCACGATCGGCCGCGGCAACGAGGTCGAGCTCGCCGCGATCCGCGCCCTCGAGCCCCTCGTCGCCGGGCGCGACCTCGACGAGATCCTCGACGACCTCGGGGGCCTCTGGCGCCGCCTCGTCGGCGACAGCCATCTCCGCTGGCTCGGGCCCGAGAAGGGCGTGATGCACATGGCGATCGGTGCCGTGGTCAACGCCTTCTGGGACCTCGCCGCCAAGCGCGCGGGCTTGCCGCTGTGGCGGCTGCTCGCCGGGCTCTCTCCCGACGAGCTGGTAGAGCTCGTGGACCTGCGCTACCTCTCGGACGTCCTCAGCCGGGAGGAGGCGCTCGAGCTGCTCCGGGCCGGCCAGGAGGGCAAGGTGGCTCGAATCGCCGAGCTCGAGGCCCACGGCTACCCGGCCTACACGACCTCGCCCGGCTGGCTCGGCTACAGCGACGAGCGGCTCACGGCGCTGCTCCAGGCCGCCGTGAGAGACGGCTTCCCCCAGGTGAAGCTCAAGGTCGGGGCGGACCTCGCCGACGACCTGCGCCGCATGCGTCTCGCGCGCGACGTCGTCGGCGACACGCTCGGCATCGCAGTCGACGCCAACCAGGTGTGGGACGTCGACCAGGCGATCGGCTGGGTGCGCGAGCTCGCCGGGTTCGACCTCGCCTGGGTCGAGGAGCCGACGAGCCCCGACGACGTCCTCGGCACGGCGGCGATCCGGCGGGGGATCGCGCCGGTCCGGGTCGCGTGCGGGGAGCACGTCGCCAACCGGGTGATCTTCAAGCAGCTCCTGCAGGCCGAGGCGATCGACGTCATGCAGGTGGACGCCTGCCGGGTCGCCGGGGTGAACGAGAACCTCGCCAACCTCCTCCTCGCGGCGAAGTTCGAGGTGCCGGTGTGCCCGCACGCCGGCGGCGTCGGGCTCTGCGAGGCCGTCCAGCATCTCTCGTTCTTCGACTACGCGGCGCTCTCGGGGAGTGACGAGGGCCGGATGGTCGAGTGGATCGACCACCTCCACGAGCATTTCGTCTCGCCGGCGTCCGTTGTCGCCGGCCGATACAAGGCGCCGAGCGCGCCGGGAACCTCGGCGGAGATGCGGGCCAGCTCACTTGCCCAGTTCGCCTACCCGAACGGCCCCGGCTGGGCCGGCGGGCTCGCCGGTGCGGGAGGTACGTGAGATGGCAGAGCTCGACGGCCGGCTGGCGCTCGTCACGGGAGGGTCCTCCGGCATCGGCCTCGCGACGGCCTGCGCCCTCCGTGACCGCGGCGCCGCCGTCGCGGTGCTCGACCTCGCCGAGCCTCCCGGAGGCGAGAAGCTCGGCTGGCACCGCTGCGACGTCGCCGACGGCGAGAGCGTCGTGGCGGCCGTCGCGTCCGCCCTCGGCGGTCTCGGCGGCCTGGACGTGCTCGTCAACAATGCAGGGATCGGCGCCCAGGGCACCGTCGAGGACAACCCCGACGAAGAGTGGCGCCGGGTCTTCGAGGTCAACGTCTTCGGGATGGTGCGGGTGACGCGCGCCGCCCTCCCGGCGCTGCGTGCGTCGGCGCACGGCTGCATCGTCAACACCTGCTCGGTCGCCGCGACCGTCGGGCTTCCCCGCCGTGCCCTCTACTCGGCGACGAAGGGTGCCGTCGCGGCGCTCACCCGGGCGATGGCTGCCGACCACCTCGCCGAAGGGATCCGGGTCAACTGCGTCAATCCCGGCACCGTCGAGACGCCGTGGGTCGAACGCCTTCTCGGCCAGGCTGCCGACCCGGCGGCCGAGCGCGCCGCGCTCGTCGCGCGCCAGCCGCACGGGCGGCTCGTCTCGGCCGAGGAGATCGCTGCGGCGATCTGCTACCTCGCGAGCCCGTCGTCGGGTTCGACGACCGGGGTCGAGCTCGCCGTCGACGGCGGCATGGCGAGCCTCAGGCTCCCGCCCCGGCAGGCGTGAGCGCGCCGCGCGCCCGGCGTTGCGAGACGCTCGGAAGCTGACGCCGTGGCCGTGACCGACGAGGCCATCGACAAGATCAAGGAGATGATCGTCTCCGGCGCGCTGCAGCCCGGCGACCGGCTGCCGAAGGAGGACGAGCTCGCCGCGCGCCTCGGGCTCTCCCGAAGCTCGCTGCGCGAGGCGGTGCGGGGGCTGCAGCTCGTGCGCATTCTGGACGTCCGCCAGGGCGACGGGACCTACGTCACGAGCCTCGATCCGAAGCTCCTCCTCGACGCGGTGAGCTTCGTGATCGACTTCCACCGCGACGACTCCGTGCTCCACTTCCTCGAGGTGCGCCGCCTCCTCGAGCCGGCGGCCACGGCGATCGTCGCCCGGGACGCCTCCTCCGAGCGCGTAGACAAGCTGGGGGCGATCCTCGAGTCGGTGACGGCGTCGGCCCCGGTCGAGGTCTTCAACGACAACGACCTCGCCTTCCATCGCGAGATCGTCTCCTGCTGCGGCAACCCCGTGCTCGCCTCGCTGCTCGAGTCGCTTTCCGGCCCGATGCACCGGGCGCGCAGGTGGCACGGGCTGATGGACGAGAACGCCCTCGTCCGCACGACGCGCGAGCACCTCGCGATCCTCGACGCGATCGCCCGGCACCAGCCGGAGATCGCCGCCGCCCGGGCGATGACGCACGTCGCGGGGCTCGAGGACTGGTTGCGCAACGCCCGCTGAGGGGCGCCGCCGGCCGGGCGCACCCTAAGGTGTGCCCGGGCGAATCGGGCCAGAGAATGGAGCGAGGACCATGGCGATAGCTGTCGGTGACCGTGTGCCGGACGTCGAGGTGCAGACGATGACGCCGGAGGGGCCGAGGCCCGTGCGGACGGGCGAGGTCCTCGGCAAGGGGAAGGTCGTCCTCTTCGCCGTCCCGGGTGCCTTCACCCCGACCTGCTCGGACCACCACCTCCCCGGGTTCGTGCTCCGTGCCGAGGACCTGCGGGCAAAGGGGGTCGAGACGATCGCCTGCGTCGCGGTGAACGACGCCTTCGTGATGGGCGCTTGGGGCAAGGACCGGGGCGTCGGCGACGACGTCCTGCTCCTCGCCGACGGCAACGCCGACTTCACCCGGGCGATGGGGCTCGAGCTCGACGGCCGCGGGTACGGCATGGGGCCGCGCTCGCAGCGCTACGCCGCGATCCTCGACGGCGGCGTCGTGACCGAGCTGCTCGTGGAGCCAGGGGGCGGGCTGAACGTCAGCTCGGCGGAGTCGGTGCTCGCCCAGCTCTAGTGGCGGCCACGCCCGCGGGCCCGGACGCCTCGCCCTTGCTCGCCGGGGCGGTCCTCCCGCCGGTGTTCGTCGCCCGGCCGCTCTCGAAGGCGCCGCTCGTCCGCCTCGCCCGGCATGCCGCAGTCGACGTTTGGGAGGCCGAGGACCCGCCCGGTCGCGAGCGGTTTCGCGGGCGCTGCCGCGCTGTGACGGGCATG
>JAKAOD010000323.1 GCA_021823365.1 Actinomycetes bacterium
CGCCGCCCTCGACCTCGATCACCACGCGGTGGGCGACGTCGGCCGACGACCGGCCGACCAAGAGCTCGTAGCGGCCCGGCTCGACGTACCATCCCGCACGCGCCCGGTGCACCCCTGCCCGGGGACGCGCCGCGCTGGCCTCGCCCGCAGCGTGGGAAGATGGTGTTGCTGCGCCAGTTGAGCTGCGCCGTCCGCAGCCGAGCGGGGGCGCCGTGCCGAAGAGCATCACCGACCGACTGATCTCCTGGTCCGAGGACGTCGAGCCTCAAGCGCTCCAGCAGGCCCTCCGCACGAGCCGGCTCCCGATCCTCGCCGGCCCGCTCGCGCTGATGGCCGACGCCCACTACGGCAAGGGGGCGACGATCGGCTCGGTGCTCGCGACGCGACGGGCGATCGTCCCCGCCGCCGTCGGCGTCGACATCGGCTGCGGGCTTCTCGCCCTGCGCACGGAGCTCGTCGCCGACGAGCTTCCCGACGACCTCCGGGCAGTGCTGCGCCGCGTCGAGCGCGCGATCCCCGCGGGGACGGGGCGCGGTCACGAGGAGCTCGACGGCGAGCGCAACGAGGCGCTCGCCGCGCTGGGCCTGCCGAAGGGCAGCACGATCGATGCCCGTCAGCACCGCAGGATCGGCGAGCAGTTCGCAAGCCTCGGCTCGGGGAACCACTTCGTCGAGGTGAGCATCGACGAGCTCGGGCGCGTCTGGGTCGTCCTCCACTCCGGGTCGCGGGGGATCGGGAACGCGCTCGCTTCCCGCCATATCGAGATCGCCAGGCGCGCCGCGCGCGCTGCGGGCCTCGCGCCCGAGGACCCCGACCTCGCCTGGCTCGCCGAGGGGACCCCGGAGTTCCGCGCCTACGTCGCCGACCTGCGCTGGGCACAGGCCTACGCCTGCGCCTCCCGCGCCCAGATGGGGCGCGCCGCGCTGCGCGCCCTCTACGGCGCGCTCGGCCGGCCGGAGGGCGGGCCTGCCCTCGAGACGGTGAACTGCCATCACAACTACGCCATCGAGGAGCTCCACGACGGCGAGAAGGTCTGGATCACCCGCAAGGGTGCGATCCGCGCGGGGACCGGAGATCGGGGCGTCGTCCCCGGCTCGATGGGGAGCGCCACCTACATCGTCCGCGGCAAGGGGAGCGCCGCCTCCTACGAGAGCTGCGCGCACGGTGCCGGTCGCCGCCTGAGCCGGCACGCGGCCCGGCGGCTGCTCAGCGTCGGCGACCTCGGCGCGGCGATGGGGCGGCGCACCTGGCTCGACCAGCACGCGCGGGCGCTGCTCGACGAGGCGCCCCAGGCGTACAAGGACATCGAGGAGGTGATGGACGCGCAGTCCGACCTCGTCGAGGTCGAGCACCGCCTCGTGCAGGTGCTCAACTACAAGGGGACATAGCGCATCACGGCGACGCGGCGCACCGCGTGCGGGCCGAGGGCGCCCGAGCGGCCGGCACGCCCGGCGGGGTGCGGCTCAGCGCTTCGCCCAGAGCTCCTCGAGCCCGTGCTGGTCCTCGGGTATGGCCCAGAACTCCGTGGCAGCACCGTCCCGTAGGTGCCAGACGTGGACGACGTTGGAGTCGTGATGCGCATCCCCGTGGCTGACATGCTGGCGCATGAGCGCCACGACGTGGTCGTCGGAGGCGAGAAGGTCGTGGATCTCGACGCGGAACGTCCCGCCGGTCAGATCCGTCAGCCCGCCGAAGAACCGGAGGACCTCGTCACGACCCTCGTAGGTGCCGGTCAGCGGTCCCCGGCCGGCGACGTGCCAGCGGATGCCCGGTGCCAGCAGCTTGGCAACCGAGTCGATGTCCCCCTTCGCGAACGCCTCGTACCCCGCGCGGATGGCGTCCGCATTCGATTGCGCACTCATCGGTGGCGCCTCCCCCCTGGTCGTGGTCGGCCGGCTGCCCTCGTGCAGCGTCGCCCCGTCCTACACCTCGCGCGAACGAGGTGCAACGGTGAACCCGCGGGCCGTGGAAGGTGTCTCGATGTCGGCGTGCAGGTGGTCGGGCGCACGTCACCCGCGGCTGCGTCGGTCCACGGAGGGCACGGCCAATAGACTAAGTCCATGACTAAGTCAGTGGGTGTCCACGAAGCAAAGACCCACCTCTCGCGGCTTCTCGACGACGTGGCTGCGGGGGAGGAGGTCCTCATCACGCGTCGGGGCGAGCCTGCGGCGCGCCTGGTGGCGGCGCGTGCGGCGGGGCACCGGGCGTTCGGGATCGATCAGGGCCGGCTCGTGGTGCCGGAGGACTTCGACGCCCCGCTCGAGCCGGCGCTGCTCGACGCATTCGAGTCCTGACCGTGCAGCTCCTCCTCGACACTCACGTGTTCCTCTGGTTGCTGGCCGAGCCCGAGCGACTCGGCGAGCACCTCTCGTCGCTCGACGATCCCGCCAACGACCTGCTCCTGTCGGCGGCTAGCTCGTGGGAGATCGCCATCAAGGCCCGCCTCGGGCGGATCGTCCTTCCCGACGATCCCAGGCGGTACGTCCCCGACCGCATGCGCGCGATAGGAGCCGAGCCGCTCGCCGTCGAGCATGCTCACGCGCTCGCCGTGACGGAGCTCCCGATGCTCCACCGGGATCCGTTCGACAGAATGCTGGTCGCCCAGGCGCGCCACCTCGGCCTCGGGATCGTCACCGCCGACGCGGACATCGCGCGCTACGACGTCCGCACAATCCTCGTCTAACGACGATCGCCCACCGGACGCCGCGCCAAGGCGGTGTTCGTGGCATGACCGAGCAGCGAGGCGCATCGACGAGCGCGCTGTTCGCGAGCGTTCACTCCTCCCGCAAGAGCCTCCTCGCCGGGTTCGCCCGCGCCGCGTCGGCAGCGGTGAGCCCCGCGGCACGCACGTAGACCTGGGTCGTCGCGAGGCTGCGGTGGCCGAGGAGCTCCTGCACCTCGACGACGTTCGCCCCGCCCTGGAGCAGGAGCGTCGCGTAGGAGTGCCGGAGCGCGTGGGCGGCGGCGCCATGCGGAAGGTTGATCGCGGCCTCGGCCGCCCAGCGCCGGACCAGCCAGTCGAGGGCCGCGCGCGTAAGACGGCGGCCGTCGGGGCGGACGAAGAGCTGCTCGCCGGCGCCGGACCGTCCGATCATCGCCGAGCGCTCGTCGAGGTAGCCCTTCAGCGCTCCGACCGCCTCGCCGGGCAGCGGCACCGACCTCGGCCGGCCACCCTTTCCGACGAGGGCGAGCACCGCCGGATCGGCGTCGAGGTTCCGAAGGTCGGCGATCCTCAGCCCGACGAGCTCGCTCGCGCGCAGCCCCGCCATCACGAGCAACGCGAAGACCGCCCGGTCGCGCGACGGCCAGGTGGAGCGCGCCCTCGACGGCAGCCGGCCCTCGACCGCCGCGGTGAGCCGCTCGAGGTCACCCATCGAGAGTGCGTGCGGCTGCCAGTCGGGCCGGCGCGGGCCGTCGATCCGCTCGATCGGGTTCGACACGAGCACCCCCTGGCGCACGAGCCATGCGGAGAAGCTCCGCCACGTGGAGAGGACCCTCCGGACCGTCGTCGCCGCCCGCCCCGAGGCGAAGCGCCCGAAGGCGGCCGACAGCGCGTCCTCGTCGCCGAGCAGCTCGATCGGCACGGCCGAGAGCGCCGAGAGACTGCGGACGACGGTCCTTCGATCCACGAGCTCCGCGTCGCTCCGCCGCGCGACGAGCTCGCCGGCACGCTCGCGCGCGCTCGCGCGCTCGCCGTCGTCCCGGGCGACGAGCAGCTCGGCGACCACCGCGAGGTCCTGCCAGCGCGCCTTCACGGTGTTGGCCGCGAGCTTCCGGACGGCCTGCGCGTCAGCCCAGCGCAGCGCCAAGGCATCGAGACCCGACCCGGTGTGAGCAGCCGTCGTCGCCAGAGCTCGCAAGGCAGCCGAGCTTACGCGTCCGCCGCAGCAGGCCCATCCTTCAACCGCCCTCTGTGCCCGGCGTGAAGCCCGGATGAGGATTCGCTCATCCGTTCCCCCCGGGGCCCGAAAAGGATCCGGCGTCGACGAGGGGCGTGGCCCGCCGGTGGCGCACCACGTGCAATGCTGCAGTGCTGGGTCCGAGCCGGGTCTTCGGATCGGGCTCGACGAGACGACGGCCGAGCTGGGTGTCCGATGGAGACTGGTTCCCTGGCCTCGGCGTGCAGGTGCGCGTAGGAGAAGGTGGGCGAGCTCGGCGTGGCCTTCGGCGGGGGAGCGCCACGGACGCTCATCAGTTGACGAGCGAGAGGACGCAGCCCATCGCCTCCGACGAGGAGCACCTGCAGGCGGCTCTTGCGCTCAGCCGCGCCGTCCGCGCGACGACGTCGCCCAACCCCTGGGTCGGATGCCGCATCCTCGGCAGCGACGGCACGACCTACGACGGCGCGACCTCGCCCCCCGGCGGAGCCCACGCCGAGGTGGCAGCGCTCGCCCTCGCGGGCTCGTCTGCCCAGGGCGCCACGGCCTACGTCACGCTCGAGCCCTGCGCGCACCAGGGGCGCACGCCGCCGTGCGTGGACG
>JAKAOD010000324.1 GCA_021823365.1 Actinomycetes bacterium
ACCTCCTCCGCTACGACTCGACTTTCCGTCGCTTCCCCGGCGAGGTCGAGGTCACCGGCGGCGGCCTCGCCGTCGACGGGAAGGAGATCGCCGTCTACGCCGAGCGTGACCCTGCCGACCTGCCCTGGGGCGACCATGGTGTGGACGTCGTCGTCGAGTCGACGGGCCGGTTCACCAAGCGGGACCAGGCGGCGGCGCACCTCAAGGGCGGCGCCCGGCGCGTCGTGATCTCCGCGCCGTCCTCCGACGCCGACGCGACCTTCGTCGTCGGCGTCAACGACGACGCCTTCGACCCCGAGCACCACGTCATCGTCTCGAACGCGTCGTGCACGACGAACTGCTTCGTGCCGATGGTGAAGGTGCTCGACGACGCCTTCGGCATCGAGCACGGGCTGATGTCGACGGTGCACGCGTACACGAACGACCAGGAGCTGCTCGACCTCGGGCGCGACAACCTCCGGCGGGCGCGCGCCGCCGCGGTCAACATCGTGCCGACGACGACGGGCGCTGCCCGGTCCACGGGCCTCGTGCTCGAGGCGATGAAGGGTCGCCTCGACGGCATGTCGCTGCGGGTGCCGGTGCAGGACGGCTCCGTCACCGACTTCACCGCGATCGTCGGCGCCGAGGTCGACGTCCCCGCCGTCAACGCCGCCTATGCCGCCGCGGCCTCGTCCGGTCCCCTCGCCAAGGTCCTCGTCTACAGCGAGGACCCGCTCGTGTCGACCGATGTCGTCGGGTCGCCAGCCTCGTGCACCTTCGACTCCGAGCTGACGATGACGATGCCGCTCGGAGCTGGCAAGACCCTCGTGAAGGTGCTCGGGTGGTACGACAACGAGTGGGGCTACTCCTGCCGCCTCGTCGACCTCGCCGCCATCGTCGGCGCGCGCTGAGCGGGCCGACGATGGGCGGACGCCTGCCACTGCTCGAGGATCTCCCGGAGGTGCGAGGGAAGCGCGTCCTTCTCCGGGCCGACTTCAACGTCCCGGTCTTCGACGGCCCAGACGGCACGCCGGCGATCACCGACGACTACCGGATCAGGGCGACGCTGCCGACCATCCGCTGGCTGCAGGAGCAGGGCGCCACGGTGACGGCGTGCTCCCACCTCGGACGACCGAAGGGACGGCCCGACCCTGCGTTCTCGATCGACCCCGTGCGCCGGCGGCTCGAGGAGCTCACCGACGGCGTCGAGCTGCTCGAGAACCTCCGGTTCTCCCCGGGAGAGGAGGCGGACGACCCCGCTTTCGTCGACCAGCTCGTCGCCGGGCACGACGCCTACGTCAACGACGCCTTCGGCGCCTCCCACCGCGCCCATGCCTCGATCGTCGGGCCGCCGGCCCGGCTGCCGTCGGCCGCCGGCCGGCTGCTCGCGCGCGAGGTCGAGGTGCTCTCGTCGCTGCTCGGCGCGCCTGAGCGACCCTTCGTCGCCGTCGTCGGCGGAGCGAAGATCGCCGACAAGCTCGGCGTGCTGCGCGCGCTTGCCGCCAAGGTCGACGTGCTCGTCGTCGGCGGCGGGATGAGCTACACGTTCCTCAAGGCGCTCGGCCACGACGTCGGCGCGTCGCTGCTCGACGAGCACCACGTCGCTTCCTGCGCCGAGCTGCTCGCAGGCGGGACCGAGATCCTGCTCCCGACCGACGTCGTGGCGCTTTCGCCCGGCTCGTCGATCCACCGCGCCGAGCCGGTGCCCGAGGGCGAGTCGACTGACCTCTTCGGCCAGGAGATCCCCGAAGGCTGGGAGGGCGCCGACATCGGGCCGGAGACGCGACGGCGCTACGCCGAGGTGGTCTCGACGGCGAAGACGGTGCTTTGGAACGGGCCGATGGGCGCCTTCGAGGACGAGCGCCTGTCGGCGGGCACGCGCGCCGTGGCCGAGGCGGTCGCCTCCTGCCCCGGCTTCACCGTCGTCGGCGGGGGCGACTCGGTATCGGCGATCAACGGCTACGGGCTCGCCGATCGCATCGACCATGTCTCCTCGGGAGGGGGAGCCTCGCTCGAGCTCATCGAGCTCGGCGACCTCCCGGGCCTCGCGGCGTTGCGCGGCGCGCCGAACGCACCCGCCGCCTGAGCGCGGGGCGGGGTCGGCGAGCATGGCCGTGGCGCGCCGCATTCTCGTGAGCGGCAACTGGAAGATGCACGAGAACCACTTCGAGGCGTTGAAGCTCGTCCAGGAGCTCGCGGCGCTGTTCCGTGCGGGCGGGGTGCCCGAGGAGCGGGATGTCAGTCTCCACCCGCCCTTCACCTCACTGCGGACCGTGCAGACCGCCGTGGAGAGCGACCACGTGCCCGTGGCCCTCGGCGCGCAGAACTGCCACTTCGAGGAGCGCGGCGCCTTCACCGGAGAGGTGAGCGCCGACATGCTCGCCAAGCTCAACGTCGCCTACGTGATCGCCGGCCACTCCGAGCGCCGCACGCTGTTCGGCGAGACCGACGCCGTCGTGCGGCGCAAGGTCGACGCGATCGTCAGCCACGGGATGTGCCCGATCGTCTGCGTCGGCGAGTCGCTCGACCAGCGACGTGCCGGCCAGGCGGCCGACCATGTCCGTCGCCAGGTGCTCGACGCCCTTTCGGGTCGCGCGCCGGAGACGATCGGTCGGATGGTCCTCGCCTACGAGCCGATCTGGGCAATCGGGACCGGCGAGACGGCGAGCGCCGGGGACGCCGAGGAGATGTGCGCGCTGATCCGCGAGGAGGTCGGAAAGCTCGCCGGAGCCGAGGCGGCGGGGTCCGTGCGGATCCAGTACGGAGGATCGGTCACGTCCGAGACGGCTGGCGCGCTGCTGTCCTGCGAGAACGTCGACGGCCTCCTCGTCGGCGGTGCGAGCCTCGACGCCGAGCGCTTCGCCGGCATCGTCCGGGCCGGCAGGTAGGCACGGCGTGCTCGCCCGCGGCGGCACGCCGTAGTGGCGCGGAGGTCGGGTCGGCGACTGCTGCACGCGGTGCCCGATCGATTGGGCGGCAACCGAGCTGCTAGCCTCGCCGGGTCGACGGGCAGGTCAGGACTGGCTCGTCGGCGTCGGTCTTCGGAGGTGGCACGCTGCTCACCGACATTCTCGTGGGGATCGAGGTGCTGTCCTCGGTCGGGCTCGTGCTGCTGATCCTGCTGCACAGCGGGCGGGGCGGCGGCCTGTCCGACATGTTCGGCTCCTCGGTCGGCTCGGCCGCGGCCGGCTCGACCGTCGCCGAGAAGAACCTCGACCGCCTGACGATCACCGTCGCGATCGTCTTCGCCTTCAGCTCGGTCATCGTCGGCCTGCGTTGGGGCTGAGGGGCCGGCCGCTCGTCGCACTGATCGCTGGCGCGCTCGTCGCCGCCTCCGCCGCGGCGGCGGCCTCGAGCGTTGCCCGCTCGCCGGCGAGGGGCACCGCGCCGACGACCCGCGCGACGACGAGCGCCCCGGCTGCGGCGACGTCGAGCTCCGCGGCGCCGGGCCCGAAGGCGGCGACGTCGTCGGGGTCGACGGCGATCCCCGGCGCGGCGTCGACGACCGTTCCCGGGACACGCCCGACCTCGCCGCCGGGCAACCTCGTGCTCGAGAACGGCGGCACCGTGACGGTCGCGGTGCCGAGCCTGCCCGCCGACTTCAACACCGCGGTTCCGGCGGGCGCAGGTCGAGTCGCGGCGATGATCGGGGCGCAGGTCTGGCCGAGCCCGTTCGTCGTCGGCACCGACCTGCGCCCGGTCCTCGACTCGAGCTTCGTCACCTCGGCGTACCTGACGAGCCTGCATCCGCAGACGATCCAGTACACGATCGCCCCGGGCGCGCGCTGGTCCGACGGCCAGCCGATCACGGCGACCGACTTCTACTACTTCTGGCGCGAGCAGCTGCTCTTCGGGCCGAAGCTCCCCCCGACTGACCCGCTGCAAGGCTACGAGGACATCCGTTCGATCGCCGGCGCGGACGGCGGCCGCACGGTCACCGTCGTGTTCTCCCAGCCCTACTCGGACTGGGCGGCCCTGTTCTCCGGGCTCGTGCCGGCGCACGTCGGGCTCGAGTGGGGCTTTCTCGGGGCGTTCACGCCGAGCGGGCCCGGCACCTACGTCTCGGGCGGGCCGTACGAGATCAGCGACGTCGTCCCCGGCGTCGAGGTCGTGCTCACGAGGAACCCCGAGTACTGGGGAGCCCCGGCCCACGTCGCCGACATCGTGTTCAAGGTCGTGCGCGGCAGGAACGCGACGATCGCCGCCCTGCGCGGCGGATCGGTCGACGTCGCCGAGGTGTCGCCCGGGATCGACGTCAGCCGGCTCGTCGCGTCGTCGGGCGGCGCTCTCGCCGTGGGGACGAGGCTGAGCCCGGTGCTGTGGCAGCTCGCGTTCAACCTGGCTCGTCCCACCCTGTCGATTCCCGCGGTCCGGCGTGCGATCGCCGAGGCGATCGACCCGCACGAGGTGGTGGGCGACTCGGCCGGGCTCGTGTCTCCCGAGGCGCCGGGCAGCGGCAACAGGCTGTTCCCAGTCGGGGCTCCGGGCTCAGATCGGA
>JAKAOD010000325.1 GCA_021823365.1 Actinomycetes bacterium
CACCGTCTTCGACGGCGTCGACGAGCTCGGGCGGCCGCAGGCGGCCCACCATCCCTTCACCATGCCGAACCCCGAAGACCTCGCGTTGCTCGAGACCGACCCGCTCGCCGTCCGGGCGCTGTCCTACGACCTCGTGCTGAACGGCTGGGAGCTCGGCTCGGGCAGCATCCGGATCCACCGCGCCGACATCCAGCGCCGCGTCTTCTCCGTCCTCGGGATGGGCGATGTCGAGGCCGAGGCGCGCTTCGGGTTCCTTCTCGGGGCGTTCCGCTACGGCGCGCCCCCCCACGGCGGCTTCGCCTTCGGGATCGACCGGCTCGTCGCCCTCCTCGCCGGCGAGGAGAACATCAGGGAGGTCATCGCCTTCCCGAAGACCCAGTCCGGCGCCGATCTGATGACCGGGGCGCCGGGGCCGCTCGGGCCCCGCCAGCTCGGCGAGCTCGGGATCAAGATCGTGGGGTGACCTCGAGAGGCAGGAGGGGGCCCGACCTCTTCGACGCCGCCGCCGAGCAGGAGCTCGCCCGCCGGGCGCCTCTCGCCGCGAGGATGCGGCCAGGCAGCCTCGACGAGGTGGTCGGCCAGCAGCACCTCCTCGGACCTGGCTCGCCGCTGAGGGTGCTCATCGAGACCGACCGCCTCTCGTCGGCCGTGCTCTTCGGACCACCGGGATCGGGCAAGACCACCGTCGCCCGCCTCGCGGCCGCGAGGACCGAGAAGTCCTTCGTGCAGCTCTCGGCCGTGAGCGCAGGGGTCGCCGAGGTGCGCGCCGTGCTCGACGAGGCCCGCCGTCGCCTCGGAGCAGAGGGGAGGGGCACGATCCTGTTCCTCGACGAGATCCACCGCTTCAGCCGCTCCCAGCAGGACGCGCTCCTCCCCGGCGTCGAGGACGGCACCGTCGTGCTGCTCGGCGCCACGACGGAGAACCCGTTCTTCTCGCTCAACGGGCCGCTGCTCTCGCGCTCGACCCTGTGGCGCTTCGAGCCGCTGTCGCGGGAGGACCTCGTGGCGCTCGCGACGCGCGCAGCGGCGGCGGAGGGAGCGACGATCGACGCCGACGCCCTTTCGGCCTGCGTGGACCTCGCCGAGGGTGACGCGCGGGCCCTGTTGACGACGGTCGAGGTCGCGCTGGCGCTCGCCGCCGGCGCGGGCGTGCCCGGAAAGGCGCACGTGACCGTCGAGCATGCCGAGGCGGCGCGCACGACGAGGGCGATGCGGCACGGACGCGACGAGCACTACGACATCGCCTCTGCGTTCATCAAGTCGATCCGCGGCTCGGACCCCGACGCCGGGGTCTACTGGCTGGCTCGGCTGCTCGCGGCCGGTGAGGACCCGCGCTTCGTCGCCCGGCGGCTCGTCATCCTGGCGAGCGAGGACGTCGGCATGGCGGACCCGACGTCGTTGCTCGTCGCCGAGGCGGCGGCGAGCGCCCTCGAGCGGGTCGGGCTGCCGGAGGCAGGGCTCAACCTCGCCCAGGCCGTCGTCCACCTGGCCTGCGCCCCGAAGTCGAACCGAACGGCGGCGGCGCTGTGGCGCGCCGAGGCAGACGTCGCCGCGAAGCCCCTCGGCGCAGTCCCGCCGCACCTTCGCGACGCGCACTACAGAGGCGCCGCGTCGCTCGGGCACGGGATCGGCTACGAGTATCCTCACGACGACCCGCGAGGCTGGGTCGAGGCTCGGTACCTGCCCGAGGAGCTCGCCGGGACGCGCTACTACGAGCCGTCCCGCCACGGCGCCGAGGCGGAGGTGGCAGAGCGCCTGGCGCGCTTGCGGGCGGCGGGAGTCGACCGCAAGCAGGGAGGTGACGAGTCCGGCTAGCGGCCTCGGCCGATCGGCGGTGGGCGCGTTGGCGGAAGGCGGCCGGTGGGGCCGGCGACGAGGAGGGCTTGGCGGATGGCGATCGAGGCCGGGGAGCTTCGCAGCGCGTTCACGCGCTTCTTCGTCGAGCGCGGCCATGTCGCCGTGCCCTCCGCGGGGCTGATCCCGCACCACCCGAGGGCCCCGCTCTTCACGAACGCGGGGATGAACCAGTTCATCCCCTACTTCCTCGGGGAGGAGGTCCCGCCGTACACGCGCGCGACGACGATCCAGCGGTGCGTGCGCGTGCGCGGCAAGCACGACGACATCGAGCTGATCGGCAGGACCTCGCGCCATCTCACGTTCTTCGAGATGCTCGGCAACTTCAGCTGGGGCGACTACTTCAAGGACGACGCCATCCGATTCGCGTGGGACTTCCTGACCGGAGAGCTCGGTCTGGACGCCGGGCGGCTGTGGGTCACCGTCCACGAGGGCGACGACGAGGCGGAGCGCATCTGGGTCGATGACGTCGGCGTGCCGGCGGGGTGCGTCCAGCGAATGGGTGAGGACAACTTCTGGGAGATGGGCGACACAGGGCCGTGCGGGCCGTGCTCGGAGGTCTACTTCGACCGTGGAGAGGGCTTCGGAGCGGATGGCGGTCCCGCGTCCGGCGGCGAGGAGCGCTACGTCGAGGTGTGGAACCTCGTCTTCACCCAGTACGACCGGCAGGAGGACGGCTCGCTCGCGCCGCTTCCGAAGCCGAACATCGACACCGGCGCCGGGATGGAGCGGCTGCTCGCCGTGCTCCAGGGCGTGCCCTCGGTGTGGGAGACCGACGTGCTGCGTCCCCTGATCGCGTGCGCGGAGGCGCTCTGCGGTCGCCGCTACGGCGACGACGCCGAGGCAGACGTGGCCCTCAGGATCCTCGCCGACCACGCTCGCTCGGCCGCCTTCCTCGTCTCCGACGGCGTCTTCCCCTCCAACGAGGGACGGGGCTACGTGCTTCGCCGCCTCATCCGCCGATCGGTGCTGCGCGCCCGGCGGATGGGTGCCTCCGGGCTCGCCGCGCCGACGCTCGTCGCCGCCGTCGCCGAGGTCATGGGTGATGCCTACCCGAAGCTCGCCCACGACAAGGGCCTCGTCGAGACCGTCGTCGCCCACGAGGAGGAGGCGTTCCTGCGCACGCTCCGCGTCGGGAGCGAGCTCCTCGACGCCGAGCTCGAGAGCGGCGCGGGGAGCCTTGCCGGCGAGGTGGCCTTCAAGCTCCACGACACCTACGGTTTCCCGATCGACCTCACCGTGGAGCTCGCCCGCGAGCGCGGGTTCGAGGTCGACCGCGCCGGGTTCGACGCTGCGATGGCCGGTCAGCGGGAGCGGGCGCGGCGGGCCGGGCGCGCCGCAGACGGCCGAGGCTCGGGCGGCGGGACGTGGCGCGAGGTCCTCGAGGAGTTCGGTCCGACCCGCTTCGTCGGCTACCAGGCGACGACGGCCGAGGGTCGGGTCCTTGCCGTCGAGCGACGCCTGGGGGGTGGCGAGCGGCGCGGCGTCGACGACGGCGCCGTACCCGAGGGTGCCGAGCACGTCGACGTGGTGCTGGACACGACCCCGTTCTACCCCGAGGGGGGTGGCCAGGTCGGCGACAGCGGCATGATCGAAGGACCTTCGGGACGCATGCGCGTGCTCGACACCACTCGGTCGACGGAGGGGATCCTCGTCCACTCCGGCTACATCGCCGAGGGGGGCCTCGAGCCGGGCGAGGAGGTCGGCGCCGCGGTGGACGCGGAGCGGAGGGATGCGATCAGGAGGAACCACACCGGAACGCACCTGCTCCACTGGGCGCTCAGGGAGGTGCTCGGAGCGCATGTCCAGCAGCAGGGGTCGCTGGTCGCGCCCGACCGCCTCCGCTTCGACTTCAGCCACTTCGCCGCGCTCACGACGGACGAGCTCGCCCGGGTGGACGAGCTCGTCAACTCGGCGATCCTTCGTGACGAGCCGGTCCGGGTCTACGAGACCTCCAAGGCCGAGGCCGAGCGCTCCGGCGCCGTCGCGTTCTTCGGCGAGAAGTACGGCGACGTCGTCCGCGTCGTGGAGGCCGGCGCGGCTTCCGTCGAGCTGTGCGGCGGGACGCACGTCCACGCCCTTGGGATGATCGGCCCGCTGCGCATCGTCTCGGAGTCCTCGATCGGCGCCAACACGCGCCGGATCGAGGCGACGACCGGCGAGGCCTCGCTGGGGCGCCTTCGCGCCCAGGAGGCGACGATCGAGGCTCTCGCGGGGGAGCTGCGGACCTCCGCCTCGGAGCTCGAGCCGGCCGTGCGCCGCCACCTCGAGCACGAGCGCGCGCTCGAGGACGAGCTCAGGGCGCTGCGCCGTTCGCGGCTGTTGGACGAGGCGAGGGCGATCGTCGAGCGCTTCGGCGGTGCGAGGATCGCCGCGCGGCGCGACGGCCTCGACGCCGGCGAGCTGCGAGACCTCGCGCTCGCCGTGCGCGACCACGACGGCGTGGAGGCGGTCGCCCTTGTCGGCGTCGCCGCCCCGGGCAGGGTCGCCCTGGTCGCGGCGTCGCGCCGGGGCTCGGGCGTCGACGCGAAGATCCTCGTCTCCGAGGCCGCCCGCGCTGTCGGCGGCGGCGGGGGAGGGACCGAGGAGCTCGCCACCGCTGGCGGGCGCGAGGTGG
>JAKAOD010000326.1 GCA_021823365.1 Actinomycetes bacterium
TCTGCTCCGAGGAACCTTCATCTGGTTCGGCGCCGGCGGACGCGACCAGGGACTCGCCGGAGCCGGACGACGATCTCCCGAGCAGTGTCACTGGTCGCCGCAGGGGAGAGGCCGGCACGCCGCGACTGCCGCGTGCTCTCGGTCCTGAACGGAATGAGCCTCCCGTCCGGAGCCGGTTCCGAGAAGCGACATCACATTCTCGACATCCACCGGCGCCACCCCTCCGAAGATACTCCCGAAGGTCACCGTGCCCTGGAAAGTGAGGAGGCGGACGTGAACGCAGACCCGCGTGAGCTCGCTGATCTGTTGGAGGAGTCCCAAGACGTGCAGGCCGACGCGATCAAGGCATCGCGCGAACCGCTTGGCGACCTCCTGGAACGAAGCAACGAGCATCGACCGCAGTCCGATCGTCCGACAAACGAGGAGCTGAACGCCCGCCGGCAGTTCGCCATCGAGCACCGGCACTCGATCCAGGGCAGCTTGACCCGCGCCGGACTGCTCGGTGTCGCAGGGGGTGGCGCACTCGTCGCGCTCCTGGCATCAGCGGCCGACGCCACCTCGTCCGCCGACATCCAGATGCTCCAGACGGCGGCATCGATCGAGCATCTTGCCGTCTCCACCTACACGACGGCGCTCACCCTGCCCTACATCGGCGGAGCGACCGCCAACACGGTCGTGAAGAAGTTCTGCCACGTCACCAGGTCACAGCACTCTCAGCACCTGGCGGCGTTCAACTCGGCGGTCGTCGAGCTGGGCGGGAAAGAGCAGGACAAACCCGATCCTGCCTTCGTCCACGTCGTGGACAAGGCGGTCGCGAAGCTGTCGGGTGCGTCCGCCGCAGTGGGGATGCTCGGAGTCGTGTCTCTCGCTCTCGAGCTCGAGAACGTGGCTGCCGAGACGTACGTGAACGACGTGGCCAATCTGAAGGACATAAACGCCAAGCAAGTGACCGCGAGCATCATGGGCGTGGAAGCCCAGCACGTCGCCGTCCTCCGAGCTGTCCGAGCCCTCCTGGATGCAAAGGCTCCCCAGCTGATCACCCTCTCGGCGACGAACGTCTCCTCTCTGCCTCCGGCTGCGGGCAGCGTGGGCTTTCCGGACTCCTTCTATCCCGTCAAGGCAGCAGCACCCAAGACACAAGGAGCGGTGAAGTGAGATTCCGAAAGCACCAGATGGAGACGTCCGAAGCGGAGATCGCACGAATGACCACCGAGCTGGACGAGCTCCACCACGACGTTGGAATGCCGGCGCTCCAGGCCGCTCTGGCCGAGTGGAGCGACGACCTTGGCTCCGACACGCCGAGGACCGCCGATCGCCGAGCATTTCTCATCGGTGCCGGTGGAGTCCTCGCCGGTGGAGCGGCCCTCGTGGCGATGACCTCCAACCCGGTGCTCGCCGCGGCAGCCTCCCGGGTCTCGGGTTCGTCGACGTCGTCGAACCCGCCGAACTCCACAGGTGGGATCACCGGATTGTCGGGCGACCTGGCTGTCGCCGCGCTAGCGGCGAGCCTCGAGAACCTTGCCGTGTATGCGTACAACGCCGGGATCAGTGCGGCCCGCGCCGGCAAGCTCGGCGCCGTCCCTCCTGCCGTGGTGACCTTTGCCAAGACGGCAAGGACGCAGCACATGGACCACGCCGCGGCGTGGAACGCCGTGCTCACGTCGTCGAAGAAAAGAGCAGTCACGGTCACCGAGCCGGCGCTCACGCCCGTGATTCGAAAGGACTTCGCCAAGGTGACCGACATCAGAGGGCTCGCCGAACTGGCCCTCACGCTCGAGAACACGGCGGCCCAGACGTACCAGGTCGAGTCCACCAAGTTGCGCAGCAAGAAGGCGATTGCCACTGCTGCCACCATCCAGCCGGTGGAGATGCAGCACGCCGCGATCCTGTACTTCGTGCTCGGCAGGTACCCCGGAATTCAGAGCTCCTCGGGTGCGCCGCTGGCCTTCAACCCGATCAGCTCCGCCGTTTCCTGATCGGGGTGACGGAGCCGCGGACCCCATCGATCCGCTGCTCCGCACCCCGGCGTCGGTGCTCCGCACCCGACGCAGGAAGCGCGCAACAAGACGCAGCGAGGACGAGGACGATCATGGCCAGTCGAACCCATCTGCCACCGCGGTGTCGCCGCATCGCTGAGCGTGCCACGGCCTTCGGCGTCGTGGTCGCGGTCGGTCTGGTGCTGAGCGCCTGCAGCAGCGGCTCCGTGCCCAGCGCCAGCGCCAGCCAGCGTCCGTTGAGCCACGAGACGGTGACCATCAAGAACTTCGCGTTCTCTCCGTCTGACTTCACGGTCGTTCCCGGGGCGAAGATCACCATCGACAACCACGACTCGGTCACCCATACGTTCACGGCTGACGACGGGTCCTTCACGACCGGTGACATCGCCCCGGGCAGAGCGAAGACGATCACTGCACCGAAGAAGAAGGGGAAGTACCCCTACATGTGCCTGATCCATCAGTTCATGACCGGTACGTTGACCGTCAGGTAGAGGCGAGCCGTCGTGTTCACACTCGATCCCATGAAGGTGCTGCTCGTCGTCGTGGTGGCACTCGTGCTGCTGGGCCCCGACAAGCTGCCTGCTATTGCGCGACGCGTGGGCTCCCTGATGGGAGATCTCGAGAGCCTCCGCCGCTCGCTTCGGGAGCAGGCGCAACGTACCGTCGACGGGTTGCCGATCGCAGACGAGCTGCACGCCGCGCGGAGCGCGGTCGAATCGATCCGCCGGGCTGCAGACCCCCAGCTCGCCCGGCAGGCCCTCTACCGGGCAGCGGGACTCGACGCCGGCGAGGCGGCGACGATTGGAACCGCAGGCGGTCCGGACCATGTCGGTGACGACACAGCCGGGGAGCGCTCCGTGCCGGGGAGCATCGACCTCCGCGTCGCCGCGCCCCACCTCCTGCGCACCGCTGCCAGCCCTTCAGAGGCAGGCGGATCCTCGGCATCAGACGCCGAGCGCACCGTCAGTTCGTGGCAGCCGCGTCTCTTCGACGTCGTCGACGCCCGCTGAGGACACGCGATGACGATCCGGACCCCGGCCCGCTCCCGCGCCGACGCCGACGCCGACGCGCGGGCCATGACGATCGCCGAGCATCTGCGTGAGCTCCGTCGTCGGATCCTCGTCTCGGTCGCCGCCGCGGGGATGGGCGCCATCGTGGTGTTCGTGCTCTTCGACCGAGTCCTTTCCGTGTTGGTGCACCCGTATTGCGTCGCCGTGGGGTCTGGCCACGCCTGCAACCTGTACGTCACCGGTCCTCTCGACGGTCTGTCCATCCGGGTGGAGGTCGCCGCCTACGGAGGGCTCGTCCTTGCCTCCCCGTTGCTGCTGTTCCACTTCTGGCGCTTCGTGGCGCCCGGTCTCCGGCCGAGGGAGCGACGCTTCACGGTGCCGTTCGTCGTGTCCTCGGTGGTGCTTTTCATCGGCGGCGCCGCCGTCGCATTTGCCGTCTTCCCGCATGCCATTGCCTGGCTTGGCGCAATCGGGGGCCCGTCCCTTCGAGCGATCTACTCTCCCAGCAGCTACCTCGGGCTGCTGCTGCTCATGATGGCTGCGTTCGGCCTGACCTTCGAGCTACCTGTGCTGCTCGTGTCGCTGCAGCTGGCCGGGGTCGTGATGCCGTCGACGTTGGCGTCGTGGCGTCGCTACGCGGTCGTCGCGTTGGTGGCGTTCGCGGCGATCGTGACGCCCAGCTCGGACCCCTTCTCGATGTTCGCGATGGCGGTGCCGCTCGTCGTTCTCTACGAGGCGTCGATACTCCTCGGCCGCCTCCTGCTTCGCTCTCGCCGCTGACGTGGGGCGCACGAGACAGGTGAGCCCGGTTGGCCGCAGCGTGCGATGACGACGTCGGTGCCGGAAGCGGAAGGTCACTCCTGCTGGCCGGCGCACCGGTGGTTGTCCAGGCGGCAGGTTCGGATCGTGCTCGGGGTCGTCTGGATTCTGGACGCGCTCGTGCAGGCGAAGCCGACGAACTTCGCCCACTCCTTCCCGCTCGGGCACCTCGCGCAGTCCGTGATGGGGGCTCCACCGTGGGAGAGCCACGCGATCTACTGGCTGCTCTCCCCGTTCGCGACCAACTGGGCGTGGTGGAACCTCGGCGCCGTGCTCCTACAGGCGTCGATCGGCTTCGCCCTGGTCGTCGACCGCGGAGTGCGAGTCGCCCTTGCCGGCTCCTTCGTCTGGTCTGGCGTCGTCTGGCTCGCAGGTGAAGGGCTGGGGCTCCTTCCGACGGGGTTCGCCATGCTGGCGTTCGGCGCGCCGGGAGCAGTCGTGCTGTACGCCGCCGTCGGCGCGCTCGCCTGGCCGGTCGAGCACCGCCGAGACGTCGATCGTAGGTGGTGGACGCTGACGTGGGTCAGCGTCTGGGGCGGCGGTGTCATGCTCCAGATACCTTGGGTGTACTCCGCTCGCCAGGTGCTGACCGCGAACTTCGAGGAGGCGTCTCTCGGACAGCCGACCTGGCTCGAGGCGATGGC
>JAKAOD010000327.1 GCA_021823365.1 Actinomycetes bacterium
GAGCTCGAGAGGACGTATCGGCCGCACACGGCGCGAACGATAAGCTGCGCCACGCTTGGAGGACACCCTCTCCCTTGGCGTCCTTGCCGCGGACGGTGTTACGGCCGCGCGGGCGACCCCCGCAGGCCCGAGGAGCTGCGCAAGGAGATGCGCGAGGTGGAAGGTCGGCTACGTCAGGAGAAGCTGAACCCCGCCGACGAGAGCGGCGAGGGAACGGAGACCACCTGGCCGCCCTGGACCAGGTCCACCTGGGTGAGGCCGGTCTCGGGCCCGCTCAGCTGGATGCCGCTGAACGCCGTGGCGGAATGCGCGGCGAGCGTCGTCTGCCGACCGTTGTCGGTCGGGGCTTCGAGGATCCATTCGGCCGAAAGGCCTCCGCCGTCGAAGAGCTGCGTGGTCGTGAAGGAATCGCCGGTGCGTGCGTCGGTCACGTCGATGGACCAGCGCGAGCCGCCCTGGTTGGCGATCGACACGGTGACCGGGTCCCCTGCCGAGATCTCGAGCGGGATCGGCGTCTCGTAGGCCGGGAGGATCTCCCACCACGCTTGGATCGCGACCCCTCCGGGCTGCGTCGGATCGAAGTACTCGTCGACGCCCGCCTGGATGAGCGACTGGTCCCCGACGACGCCGTCGACGCCGACCCACTCGGCCAGCTCGTTGCTCACGCTCTGACCCGGCACAAGGCTCGGGACGACGAACGTCCCGCTGACGGCGGAGAACGGCCCGCCGTTCGCTATGTAGCCGGACCAGTTGGAGCTGTCGACGACCTGTGTCGCTGACGCGACCACCGTGATCGACAGCGGCGCGTCGGCATGCTGTGGCGCCGGCGAGGAGGAGTCGGTGACCTCGACGGTGAAGCTCGCCGAGCCGCTCGCCGAAGGCGAGCCCGATATCGCGCCGCCGGAAGAGAGGCTGAGGCCGGCGGGAAGGGACCCCGAAGCGAGCGACCAGGAGTACGGCGCCGTTCCTCCCGAGGCGGCAAGAGACGCGGCGTACGGCACACCCTCGACGGCGCTCGGCAAGGTGGCCGTCTCGATGCCGAGCGGGCGGGACGCGCTCGCCGTGGGGGCGAGGACCCGGACAGTCTCGCCCCGCCTCAGCGTCCCTCCGGCGCCGGAGACCGTGATCCAGAGCACGTAGCGTCGAGCCGTCCCCGAGCCCCGCGGGACGACCGCCGTCCGCTGCACGAGCGCGTTGCGGCAGGGAAAGCTGCGCGCCCAGCCGGGAAGCGACGGCGAGCTCGATAGGGCGCACATCGCGGCGCGGCGCACGAGTGCGGTCATGACGACGTGCGCGCCCGACGCGGGGACCTCGACGCTCGTCGGCGTGAGGCGCACGCTCGGCGGGAGCACGGCGGCCCGCTCGACCTCTGCGCCGACCGGCGCCGCCCCGCCACGGGCCCGTGCCGGCCCGACGCCGGCTGCGGACGACGCCGGAGCGCTCGCGGAGACCAGCGCGCCCAGCGACACCGTCAAGCCGAGGACGCTCGACAGCAGCCGGCGGCGCGAGGACCCGAGCGTCGCTGTCAGGCGGCTGCCCCGGCGCGCAGCCGGCCAGCAGAAGGGCATCGCGCACCACGGTAGTCACGACGCTCGCCGGCGGCGCGCGGTCAGCCGGGACGCACGCGGAGGGGCCACGGCGAGGGGCCGAGCTCGGCCGAGCGGCGAGCGAGGCGCACGCCGCCGGACCCGCGACGGTCATGCGAGGGTGTCCTCGGCGATCGCCGGCGCCGTCGTCATGCCGCGCCCGCCGAGCCCGGTGACGACGAGCACACCGGAGACGACCTCGTTGCGATAATAGGGCCTTGCGTCCGTCGTCTCGCTGTACACGCCGGACCAGCGGCTCCGAACGGGCGGGAGCGCATGGCGGAACAGGGATCCCGCCGTCGCCGAGAGGTGGTTGTAGGCCCCCTCGTCGAGGTCGAAGGGGAACGGCTCCGCGTCGTCGTACGTGTCGCCCACGGTGAGCGCGCCGTCGGCCCGTTGCACGACGAGCAGCTGCGACCGCCGGCGCGCCGCCGCCTCGTCCTGGGCGGGCAGCCGGTCGCTGGCGGATCTGGCGCAGGCCGCGCGGCAGCGGAGGCTGTCGCCGCCGGCGAGGGCGCACGGCAGCGCCGAGGCGAGCGGCTCGGTCTCGAGCATCTGCAACCGGACGCGCCGCACGGGCGCGCGTCCGAGCACCTCGGAGAGGAAGGGGCCCGGGCTCGCGCCGACGCACGCGACGACGAGGTCCCCCTCGTGCCAGCGTCCGAGGTGGTCGCGCACGCCGTTCGGCCTGACCTCGACGGCGTGGCGTCCGGGAAGGAAGGTGTAGGGGCCGGTTGAGGCGGCGAGCTCGCGCAGGGCCGGCAGCGTGCGGCGCGGCTCCACGGCGGCGTCGTGCTCGCACCACAGGCCAGCGAGGACCCGAGCATGCACAGATGGACAGACGGCCCCGACCTCGCCTGCGGTGAGCAGCTTCAACCCCCGCCCCCCGGCGTCGTTCCGGCTCGCCGCCTCCTCGAGCACCGCGAGCTCGGCCTCGGAGCGAGCGCAGGTGATCGAGCCGCAGGCGCGGAAGCCGATCGCCGGGGCTCGGCGCCCGATCTCGCCCCAGTGCTCCCGGGCCCGCAGCGCGAGCGACAGCTCGGCACCGGCAGCGCGGCCGCTCACCCAGACGAGTCCGAAGCTGCGCACCGACGCGCCGCGGGGCTCGCCGTCCCGCTCGAGCTGGACGACCTCGTAGCCGAGTCGGGTGCCCTCCACCGCGTGCATCGTCCCGAGAATCCCGCCACCGACGACGACGAGGCGCCGGGTCACCGTCAGCGTCCGGCAACGCGGGACGCGACCGCCCCCGGCTCGTCACTCGCGGCACCGACAGCGGCGACCGGACCAGGCAGGGCGAGGGGAAAGGGCGCCGGAAGGACGCAGAGCACGTTGCGGTCCCGACGGTTCCCTCGCCCGATCGGCTCGAGCCCGGGGCGGCCGGGTACGCGGACCGGTGTCACGGCGTTGACGTGGGTATGCCCGTTCAGCCAGCACACGACGTTCGGGAAGCGCCCGAGAAGTGCCAGGACTTTCCCCGCGAGGTGACGAATCTCTCCGTCGGGCGCGAAGTCGTTGACCAGCGTCTCCAGGCTGTGGTGGCTGAACAGGACGAACAGCCGGTCGGCGTGTCCCGTGCGGACCTCGGTCCCGTCGCGACCGAGATGGCGCGAGTGGCCCCGCGCGAGCTCCGCTTCGAGCCAGACGAGCTCGTCGGCCGGGATCGATCCCTGCCAGCCGCCGGCCCGATTGACCGTGTCGAGCACGAGACAGCGGACGATCCCTGCGTCGAAGCCGTAGTGGGTGCGGCCCGACGCCGCCGCCTCCTCGTCGAATCCGTGGCCGGGCGGGTCGGCGTCCGGGCCGAGGTGCGCCCGGATCCATTCGCGCGCATCGACGGGCCGGCGGCGGTCGTCCGGCGTGACGGCGCGCCTCGGCCCGCTGAGCAGCCCCCAGTCGCCCGGGGACGGACTCGTCTCGTTGCCGACGAGCAACGCGAGCACGTCGAGCCCCTTGTCGACGCCGACCGTCTTCTCCGATCCGGTGGCGCGCCTGCCGAGGTCCCCGACCGGCGCGAGCGTCCCGCCGAGGAGAGCGTCGTGGTTGCCGTACACCGCATACCAGGGAAGGCCGAGCCCCGTGGCGCGGAACGGGCTCTGGGCGTCGGTCACGTGCAGGTCGGAGAGGTGGACGAAGGCGAGGATCGGGCTGATTCGCGGTGAGGGCGGCTCACGCCCGGCCGGCTCAGTCATCGTGCCGCTCCGTCACGAACAGCGGCGGCCCGCCCGGCTCGACGCTCACCGCGCTGCCGACGCCGAGCTCTCCGGCGCGCGCGGCCTCGAGCGACACCTCGACCTCGACCCCCCCGGGGAGCGCCACCGCAAGGCGCATCACCGGCCCGAGGTACGAGCGGCGCACGACGAGGCCGTGGCCGAGGGAGTCGGCGACGACGGCGAAGGATTCCGGACGGAGCAGCACGTTCACCGATGCGCCCGGCGGGAGATCCGCCTGCGCCTGGGCGAGGGGGATCCGGTGCCCAAGCACTTCGACCTGCCCCCCGCCGGCGACCGTCCCCGGCACCTTGGAGACGGAGCCGACGAACTCGGCGACGAAGGCGCTCGCCGGGCGCGCGTAGACCTCGTCAGGCGTGCCGATCTGCTCCAGCCGCCCGCGCGCCATGACACCGACCCGGTCGGCTATGGAAAGAGCCTCTTCCTGGTCGTGGGTGACGAACAGGGTCGTGATCCCCACCTCGAGCTGGATCCGCCGGATCTCGTCCCGCAGCTGGGCCCGCACCTTGGCGTCGAGCGCCGAGAGCGGCTCGTCGAGCAGGAGCACCCGCGGCTCGACGGCGAGCGCCCGGGCGAGCGCGACGCGCTGCTGCTGGCCGCCGGACAGCTCGTGGGGGAACCTGCCCGCCTGCGCGGAAAGGCCGACGAGCTC
>JAKAOD010000328.1 GCA_021823365.1 Actinomycetes bacterium
TAGAGGCCGGCGACTACCGCGAGGAGTGCCTGCGCGGTGCAGATGTTGCTCGTCGCTCGCTCGCGGCGGATGTGCTGCTCGCGCGTCTGGAGCGCCAGCCTCAGTGCCGGCCGCCCTTCGGCGTCGGCCGAGATCCCGACGAGCCGGCCGGGTAGCAGGCGCGCGAGGTCGGCGCGCGCCGACAGGTAGCCCGCGTGCGGGCCGCCGTAGAAGAGGGGCACGCCGAAGCGCTGCGTGGTGCCGACGGCGACGTCGGCGCCGAGCTCGCCCGGCGGGACGAGGACGGTGAGCGAGAGCAGGTCGGCGGCGAGGACGGCGCGCGCGCCGCGCTCGTGCACCTGGCGGATGATCGGCGCGAGGTCGCGCAGCTCCCCGCTCGTCGCCGGATGCTGAAGGAGGGCGGCGAACGGCTCGCAGCGCTCGAGGTCGCCGGCTGGATCCCCGACGACGACGGCAATCCCCCGAGCCCGGGCTCTCGTCTCGACGACCTCGACCGTCTGGGGATGGCAGAGCCGATCGACGAAGAAGACCCGGCTCGGCTCCTTGGCGGCGGGGAAGCACATCGACACCGCCTCGGCGGCAGCGCTCGCCTCGTCGAGGAGCGAGGCGTTAGCGACGGGCAGGGCAGTGAGGTCGCTCACCATGGTCTGGAAGTTGAGCAGCGCCTCGAGCCGACCCTGGCTGATCTCTGGCTGGTAGGGCGTGTAGGCCGTGTACCAGGCCGGGCTCTCGAGCACGTTGCGCCGGATGACCGGCGGCGTGATCGTCCCGTGGAAGCCCATCCCGATGAGCGAGGTCCACACCTCGTTCTCCGCCTCGAGCGATCGCAGCTCGTCGAGCACGGCCTGCTCGGAGATCGGGCGGGGAAGCGCGAGCTGCCGTTTCGTGCGGATCGTCTCAGGAACGGCCGCGTCGATCAGCTCCTCGGTGGTCTTGTACCCGAGACGCTCGAGCATGCGCGCCCGATCGGCGTCGTCGGGACCGATGTGCCGCCGTGCGAAACCGCCGGCCGACTCGAGCTCGCCCAGCGTCGGGATGTGCACGTCCGCCCCCTCCTTCAACGACTCGCCCTCTTGTAGAAGGGAAGGCTCGTGACCTCGACTCCGAGCGGCTCTCCGAGCACGTCGACCGCGAGCCTGCGCCCCGGCGTGGTGGCCGCGTGCTCCACGTAGGCCATCGCGATGGGCCGGCCGAGCGTCGGGGAGAGGACGCCGCTCGTCACGCTGCCGACCCGGTCGCCCGCCGAGGCGTCGAGCACCGCGTAGCCATGGCGGGGAGCACGCCGTCCGCCGCCGAGCAGGCCGACGAGCGTTGTCGTCACGCCGAGCGCCGAGCGGCGCTCGAGGGCGGTGCGCCCGACGAAGTCGCCCGGCTTGTCGAGCCGCACCACGCGGCCGAGCCCTGCCTCGTACGGCGTGACGCCGCTCGACAGCTCGTTTCCGTAGAGGGGCATCCCTGCCTCGAGGCGCAGCGAGTCGCGGGCCGCCAGGCCGGCCGGGACGACCTCGTCGTCGCGGCCGGCGTCGAGGAGGACCTCGAACATCTCCCCCGCGTCGCCGGCCGGCACGAAGAGCTCGAAACCGTCCTCGCCGGTGTAGCCGGTGCGCGCCACGAGCGCCGCGACGCCGTGGACGACCGACTCGACCGAGCCGTAGTACGCGAGATCGTCGAGCGACGTCGCCGTCAGGCGCTGGAGGACCTGGAGGGCCAGCGGGCCCTGGATGGCGACGAGGCCGTAGCGGTCGGTGGCGTCGACGACGTCGGCGCGACGGTGGGCGGCGCGACTCTGGAGCTCCGCGAGCACGGTTGCGGCATTCGCCGCGTTCGCCACGACGAGGTAGTCCTCGGCTCCGCGGCGGTAGACGACGAGGTCGTCGAGGATCCCGCCGTCCGGGTCGCAGAGCATGGTGTACCGGGCTCGACCGGGCGCGAGCGCCGAGAGGTGGCCGACGAGGGCGTAGTCGAGCGCGTCCGCCGCCCCGCGGCCGCGCACCTCGATCTCGGCCATGTGGGAGAGGTCGAAGACGCCGGCTCGCTGGCGCACGGCATGGTGCTCGGCGAGGTCGCTCCCGTAGCGGAGCGGCATGCTCCAGCCCGCGAACTCTACGAAGTGAGCGCCGTGGGCCAGGTGACGGTCGTGGAGCGGCGACCGGCGCAGCTCGTCAGCCGGGTGGTCGCTGCTCCGCTTCGCTGCTTCCGGGTGCTCGTCGGACATGGGGCCTCCGCGGTAGAACCGCTCCCCCTCTGTCTGACCGTCCGCCGTGTCCACCCGACGTGCGGCTGGGTCGACCGACCCGCCATCCAGAGCATCGCACCCTCCACGGTCCTGGCGCCTGAGAGTTTCCGGGGAGGTTGCCCCTTCGGCGTCCCGACAGTCGGGAGCTCTCCCGTGAAGGCTGGTTCTTCGCCACTATCCAACACGAGCCAAGCGAAGTCAAGGCTCTGCCGGACCACTGCGCGCGGGCGGGGCGATCAGGCGCCGATGGCCTCGCTGCCAGCCGCGCCGCGAGCAACCTCGACCGCCCAGGTCAACGCTGCCATCCCGGCAGCATCGAGCCGCTCGCGGCTGGCGGCGCTCCTCCGAGCGGCGTCGCTGTGGCCGAGGAGGTGGTCCATGACGTCGGCGAGCAGCCGGCCAACCGGGCCGTCTCCCGCGAGAACGGCCGCCCTGAGCTCCTCGTCGGCGCCGACGCCGGACAGCTGCAGGAGCTGGTAGGCCATGGCGGGCTCGGCCCGGACGATCCTCTCGATCTCGGCGAGGTCGAGCTCACGGTCGAGGAGGCGGGCGGCGAGCTGCAGCCGGGCGAGGCTCGAGCTGTCGAGGGTCCTGCCCACGTCGAGCCGGGGTCTCGACAGCAGGTAGCCCTGGAAGAGGTCGAAGCCGAGCGAGCAGCAGTGGTGGAGCTGCTCGTCCGTCTCCACCTTCTCGGCGAGGAGCTTCACGCCGTAGTCGCGTAGGCGCGAGACCATCTGGGGGAGCTCCTCGCCAGGGACGAGCAGGATGTCGATCCTCACGATGGAGGCCAGCTCGACGAGGCGCTCGATCCCCTCTACGAACACGAAGTCGTTGAGGGCGACCTGGTAGCCCCGGCGCACCAGGCGGCGACGTCCCTCGACGACCTCGGCGGCCGCACGGACGGTCTCGGGGACCTCGATCACCGTGCGCTCCGGCGGCAGGAGGACAGGGACCTCGCCGGTCAAGACGCCGGCGTCGGCGTTGGACACGGTGACTCGATCCGGTGTGGCGGCGGTGCTGCTCCGCTGCGCCGCGCGCTTGCAGCTGGCGGACGAACTTCCCGTGCCGCCACGCCGCCGTGGTGCGCGACGCGGTGACACTGGCGAATGGGCTCAGGTGTCCCGAGAGCGACGTGCTCCGGGCCGCCGTCGCGAACTCCCGCGCGGCGATCGCGCGGGGAGAGGTCGTCGAGCAGGCCGGCACGGGCCCTCCGCCACCCCCGACGATCATCGTTCCCCGCGCCGCGCATCCGAGTGGGTCACATCGAGGCCATTGCTCCAGACCGGCGTATCCTGGCGGCGAAACGGCGAAACGGCGAAACGGATCGTCGAGGACGGGACTGAAGGCGGCGGTACGCTATCGGTGTTCGGCGACCACGGATCCGCCGAGCTCGAGAGGGGCGACGAGTGGACGTGTTGCTCATCAACGGCCCGAACCTGGGCGCGCTGGGGACGCGGAAGCCGGAGATGTACGGGAGCGTGACGCTCGCCGACGTCCAGGCGTCGATGCTCGAGCAGGCGAGCGAACTCGGGCTCACGCTGGACTGCTTTCAGAGCAACCATGAGGGCGCGATCGTCGATCGGATCCATGACGCCAAGGGTGAGGGATGCAGGTACTGCATCATCAACCCGGGGGCGTACACGCACACGAGCGTCGCCATCCGTGACGCGTTCGAGAGCGTCGACATCCCGTTCGTCGAGGTGCACATAAGCAACGTGCACGCTCGTGAGGCGTTCCGTCACCATTCCTTCCTGTCGCCGATCGCGGCCGCCGTCCTCGTCGGTTGCGGCGTGAAGGGCTACAACCTGGCACTCGAGCTCGTTGCGCACCGGTTGTCATAGCGGGGTGGCATACCGGGCATGACCCGGGTACGGCGCCCGGTGTGGGGCACGCCGCCCCATCATGCAGATTGTGCGTAGTGCTAAGCCGCGCCGTGTCGAGCGGCTCTGCCGCGAGCGGGATGCTGCGCGGCCGACTCGACGTAGGCGCGGGCGACGCGGCACGCCTCGATGACCGTCGCGCTCTCCGCGTAGGCGACCCTTGCGAGCGCCGCCGCGTTGTCGGCGATCCGCCTGTCGCCGGGCGCCGCCTGCACGGCCCAGCGTCGGACGACGTCCTCGAGCACCTCGGCCTGTGTCATGGGAACCTCCTCGCGCGCGGCCATCGAGTTCCCATGAAGCCATTTCGTCGCGCGATCCGGTAGGGACGAAGGTCCCGGCCTCGGGCTGGA
>JAKAOD010000329.1 GCA_021823365.1 Actinomycetes bacterium
CAGGAAGTGCTAAGGGTAGTAATAACCCCAACCCCCTCCAAGACGCCAGCGCCCGCCTCAAGTCCTGCTCTCGACACCGCATGCGCCCGCCGTACGCCCCTATGCCCCCGTGCGGGCGCGGGCATCGTCCGTTAACCCGGTGCTCGCCGCGCCAAACGCCGGGCTACGAGAACCGCCCTGCGGCTGACCGACCTCAGCGGCGACGGGACGGCCCTCGCGCGCCGCGACCAGAGCGGCGAGGATTGCCGCCATGCCGGACGCTGCCACCGCGGCCGCCGTTGCCGCCGTGATCCTCCTTGGGCTCGGCTTCTACGTGCGCGCCGGTGCGACCTCGGGCGTGCCCGGCAGGCTGCAGCTCGCCTTCGAGACGATCGTCGGCGGCGTCGAGGGCCAGGTCGAGTCGTCGATGGGGCCCGCCGGCCGGCCGATCGTCCCGCTCGCCGTGACGCTCTTTCTTTACATTCTCATTGCAAACTGGCTGGAGCTCATCCCGACCGGCCACGATCCGCAGTACCTGCCAGCCCCGACCGGCGACATCAACTTCCCGGCCGCGATGGCGATCCTCGTCATCGTCCTCGTCCACGTCACCTGGATCCGCAAGCAGGGGCTGAAGCGCTACATCGGGCACTACTTCAGGCCCTTCAAGGGGCTGTTCCCGATCAACGTCATCGAGGAGATCACGAAGCCGATCACGCTCAGCCTCCGGCTCTTCGGCAACATCTTCTCCGGCTCGCTGATGCTGCTGCTCATCGCGGCCCTGCTGCCGGCGAAGTTCATCGCGCCGATCCCGGTCCTCGACGTCGTCTGGAAGCTGTTCGACGGGCTGTTCGTCGGACCGGTGCAGGCGTTCATATTCTCCCTGCTCTCGATCCTGTACTTCGAGTCCGCCGTCGCGGGCGGCCACTGAGGCGCGCCCGCCGACGCCGGGCGTGCGACGTCCTGGTCCTCACCTGACCACCTAGACCACAGGAGACAACGGACATGGCAGACACCACCCAGCAGGCGATCCAGCTCGCCGGGGCGATGATCGGCGGCGGGCTCGCCCTCGGGGGCGGGGCGGTCGGCGCAGCAATCGGTGACGGCCTCGCCGGAAGCCAGACGATCGCCGGCGTCGCCCGCCAGCCGGAGGCGCAGGGTCGGCTGTTCACGATCATGTTCATCGTGGTCGGCCTGGTCGAGGCGATGTACTTCATCAACCTCGTGTTCATGGCCCTGTTCGTGTTCGTCCTCTACAAGAAGTAGCGGCCTGACCGACCGTGCTCGCCGGCTCGATCTTCCTCATCCCGAACGGGACGTTCATCGCCGAGCTCGTCCTGTTCCTGATCGTCTTCGGGGTGCTCGCGAAGTTCGTCCTCCCCCCGCTCGACGCGGTGCGTCGTGAGCGCGCCGAGCGCGTGCGGTCCTCCCTTGCCGCGGGAGACGAAGGTCGGAGCGAAGCGGCGCGCCTCGCCGAGGAGCGGCGTCAGGTCCTCGACGGCGCCAGGGCCGAGGCGCGCGCCATCGTCGAGGAAGCCGGCCGGCGCGCCGCGGCGCTCGTCGAGGAGGGGCGCGCCGCGGGCAGGGCGGAGCACGACCGGATCGTCGCCGAGGCGAGGGCGCCGCTCGCGGCGGAGAGCCGGCGCGTCGAGGCGGAGCTGTCGGCGAGGATGGGAGCGCTCGTCCTGAGCGCCGCCGGAAGCGTCGTCGGCCAGCCGCTCGACGCGGCGCGCCACCGCGCCCTCATCGACGCGGCCGTCGCCCGCGCCCGGCTCGACGGCCGCGCCGCGGCCGGCGACGGCTCGGGCCCGCCCGCCGCAGGCGGCCGCGCCGTGGACCAGGCTCCGGGCGACGCTGCTGCTGCGCCGGCCGGCCCCGCCACGGGCGAGGAGGCCTGAGCGACGATGTTGCTCGCGTCGACGAACTTCGGCCTCCCCTTCGTCCTCGAGATCGTCGGGCTGCTGATCGCGATCGCCCTCGTCCTCCGCTACGCCTGGCCGCCCCTCCGACGGGCGATGGCCCGCCAGGCGGAGCGGATCCGGGCCGAGCTCGAGGCCGGCGACGAGGCGCGGGCCGCGGCCGAGGAGCTCGTCGCCGAGCGGCGCGCCGAGCTCGAGCGGGCCCGGGGCGAGGCCGCGGAGATCGTCGCCCAGGCTCGCCGCAGCGCCGGGCAGGTCGTGGAGGAGGGCAGGCAGCGCGCCGAGGCCGAGCGCCGGCGCCTCGTGGCACGCGCCGCGGCCGACGTCGAGCTCGAGCGGGCCCGCGCCCGCGAGGAGATCGCCGGCCGGTTCGCCGCGCTCGTCGTCGAGGCGGCCGAGGCCGTCGTCGAGGCCGAGCTCGACGAGGCGATCCACCACCACCTCATCGACCAGGCGATCGCCGCCGCCGAGACCGAGGAGGCCTGAGGTGCGCGACCTCGTCCGCGGCTACGCCGCAGCGACGACCGGGGGCATCCCGACCGCCGGGGAACGGCGGCGACTGGCTGCCGAGCTCGCCGCCTTCGGCGGGGCGCTCGTCCGCTTCGAGCAGCTCCGCCAGGCGCTGGCCGATGCCTCGATCCCGGCGCCGGTCCGCCGTGCCATAGCTGCCGACCTGCTCGAGGGGCGCGCCGGCGCGGAGTGCGTGGCGCTCGCCGCCTTCGCCGTCCGCTACGAGCGACCGGGCGAGCTCTCGCCGACGCTCGCCGCGCTCGTCGCCCTCGCCGAGGAAGCGGCGGGGGCGGCGGAGACACCGGGCAAGTCGCCGGTCGAGCCGCCGGCGAGCCGGGCCGCGGCGCGCGAGCGGCTCCAAGGCTACGCCGAGCGGGTCTTCGAGGGTCTCGCCGAGCCGGCCGACGTCGACCGGGTCGGGGACGAGCTGTTCGCCATATCCCGCCTCCTCGACGGTGCCGAGCGCCTGCGCGCCGTGCTCGCCGACGCCGACGTCCCCTATGCGGAGCGCGCCGCCGTCGCCGAGGACCTCTTCGGGGCGCGCGTCTCGCCGTCGACGATGCGGATGACGCGCTACGTGCTGAGGAGCGGCAGGACGCGGGACCTGGTCGGGACCTTCGAATGGCTCGTCGAGCTGACCGCGCGGGAGCGGGGGCTCCGTCTGGCCGAGGTGCGCTCGGCGCTCCCGCTCGCGCCGGAGGAGTCCGAGCGCCTCGCCGCGGCGCTCGGGCGGCTCGTCGGGCGGAGCGTCAGCGTGCGGGTCGTGGTCGACGAGAGCGTGCTCGGGGGGCTGCTCGTCGCTGTCGGCGACCTCGTGATCGACGGTACGCTGCGCCACCGCTTCGAGCAGCTGCGCGAGTCGCTCGCGCAGCCGGTGGGCGCGTCGTGAGCGGCGAGGTGGAAGCAGCAGGCCGGATGGCACCGGATGGCAGAGGTGGGACAGGGAGCTTGTCGATGACAGAGCTGAGCTTCAGCGCCGACGAGATCGCCGCGGCGATCGAGCGTCACGTCTCCGGGCTCGGCCGCGAGGTGGCGGCAGAGCAGGTCGGGCGGATCACCGAGGTCGGCGACGGCATCGCGCGCATCTCGGGGCTGCCGAACGCCTCGGTGAGCGAGCTGCTCGAGTTCGAGAACGGTGCCCTCGGGCTCGCCCTCAACCTCGACGAGGAGTCGATCGGGGCCGTCGTGCTCGGGGCGGTCGAGGGCATCGACGAGGGCCAGCTCGTGCGGGCGACCGGGCGGATCCTCTCGGTCCCGGTCGGCGACGCGCTGCTCGGTCGCGTGGTCAACCCGCTCGGCGAGCCGATCGACGGCAGCGGGCCGATCCCCGCCGCGGACCTCCGCCGCCTCGAGATCCAGGCGCCGGGGATCGTCGACCGCCAGCCGGTCTCCCAGCCGCTCCAGACCGGGATCAAGGTGATCGACGCGCTCACCCCGATCGGGCGTGGCCAGCGCGAGCTCATCATCGGCGACCGCAAGACCGGGAAGACCTCGATCGTCGTCGACACGATCATCAACCAGGCCGGCCAGGGTGTGAAGTGCATCTACGTCGCGATCGGCCAGAAGGGCTCCACGGTCGCCCAGACGGTCTCGACGCTTCGTGACCACGGGGCGCTCGACTACACCGTCGTCGTCTCGGCGACGGCCTCGGACCCCGCTCCCTTCCAGTACCTCGCGCCCTATGCCGGGTGCGCGATGGGCCAGCACTGGATGGAGAACGGCGAGCACGCCCTCGTCGTCTACGACGACCTGTCCAAGCAGGCCGACGCCTACCGGCAGATCTCGCTCCTCCTCAGGCGGCCACCCGGCCGGGAGGCCTATCCCGGCGACGTCTTCTACCTCCACAGTCGCCTGCTCGAGCGCGCCGCCAAGCTGTCCGACGCCAAGGGCGGCGGCTCGCTCACCGCGCTCCCGGTGATCGAGACCAAGGCGGGCGACATCTCGGCCTACATCCCGACGAACGTCATCTCGATCACCGACGGGCAGATCTTCCTCGAGACCGACCTGTTCAACTCCGGCGTCCGCCCGGCGATGCACATCGGCAACTCCGTGAGC
>JAKAOD010000330.1 GCA_021823365.1 Actinomycetes bacterium
GATCTCTCCGACGCGGTAGGTCGTCCTCGCACCGATCGGCACGTCGCGGTCGGCCCGCGGCCCGAGGAGCGCCGCGGCGTGGGCGAGCCGCTCGTCGACAAGGGCCGACCGGCTCGTCACGACAGGTCCGCGACGAGCTCGTCGGGAAGCGTCGTCAAGTCGCCCGCGCCGAGCGTGAGGCAGCAGTCGCCCGGCTCGAGGATCCGGCGGAGGTAGGCGAGGAGCTCGGTGCGCTCCGGAAAGTATGCCACGGCCGCCTCCGGATGGGCGTCGAGCACGGCGTCGAGCACGAGCTTGGACGACACGCCCGGCCGCGGCGCCTCGCCTGCCGGATAGGTGCCGGCGAGCACGACGACGTCGGCGTCGACGAAGGCGTCGGAGAAGGCCTTCGCAAGCGCCTCGACGCGAGAGTACCTGTGCGGTTGGAAGACGCAGACGATCCTGCGCCAGCCTCCGCGGCGCGCCGCGGCGAGCGTCGCGGCGACCTCGCCCGGAAGGTGCGCGTAGTCGTCGACGAAGCTCACCCCACGCGCCTCGCCGCGGAACTCGAAGCGACGCGCGACCCCCGCGAAGCGCGCCAGCGCGCGCCGCGCCGGCTCGAAGGAGACCCCGATCACGCTCGCCGCGGCGAGCGCGGCCCCGGCGTTGAGGGCGTTGTGGACGCCCGGCACCGGAAGGGCGACGCGCCCGAGCGGCTCGCCCCGCAGCGTGGCGCTGAAGGAGACGTCGCTCCTGCCTCCCTGGAGCTCGCCGAGGCGCAGGTCGGCAGCCTCGGAGAAGCCGTAGAGGAGCGCGCCGGCCGGCGCGAGCCGCGCCGCGACCGGGTCGTCGGCGCAGACCACCGCCCCGCCGGGCGCCTTGGCAAGGAACTCGGCGAAGGCCCGCTCGAGCGCCTCGACCGAGCTGTAGTGGTCGAGGTGGTCGGGCTCGACGCTCGTCACGACGGCGAGCTCCGGCTCGATCTCGAGGAAGGTGCCGTCGCTCTCGTCGGCCTCGACGACGAGCCAGTCGCCCTCGTCCCAGACGGCGTTCGTGCCGACCTGGTGGATGTCGCCTCCGACGAGGAACGACGGGCGCAGTCCCGCTTCGACGAGGACGAGCGCCAGCATCGAGCTCGTCGTCGTCTTGCCGTGCGTGCCGGAGATCGCGGCGCTGCGCCGGCGAGCGACGATCGCCGACAGCGCCTCGGCGCGACTGTGGACCGGGATCTGCCCGCGCATCGCGCGGGCCACCTCGACGTTGTCGTGCGGGACGGCGCTCGAGATGACGAGGGCCTCGGCCCGACCGAGGTTCGCACCGTCGTGGCCGACCCGCACGCCGACGCCTCGGGCGGCGAGGCGGTCGAGCGCGGGGCTCGGCTTCAGGTCGCTCCCGCTCACCTCGTGGCCCATCGCCGCGAGCACCGCGGCGATGGCGCTCATCCCGGCGCCGCCGACGCCGACGACGTGGATGCGCCGCGACCGGGAGAGGTCGAGCGGGCTCATCGCCCGCTCCTCGCCGCCGCGACGTCGCCCCGCCCCGACACCGCCCGCCGGCGCGCCGGGGCGACCCGCTCGAGGAGCTCGACGACGCGTTCGGCGGCATCCCGCCGACCGAGCGCGTGGGCGGCCTCGCCCATCGCCGCACGGCGGCCCGGGTCGTCGAGAAGCGACGTGGCAAGCGACGCGAGGCGCTCGGGCGTGACGCCTGCGTCGTCGAGGACGACGGCGGCGCCGTCCTCCTCGAGCCGCCGGGCGTTTCGCGTCTGGTGGTCGCCGGGCGCCCCGGGCAGGGGCACGAGGACGGACGGGACGCCGATCGCCGTCACCTCGGCGAGCGTCGAAGCGCCGGCGCGCGAGACGAGGAGGTCGCACGCGGCGAGCAGCTGCCACATGGACGCCTCGTAGGCGACGAGGCGGTAGTCGAGCCCGGAGGGGGGCCCGTCACGTAGACCCGTGGTCGCGGCGAGCACCCAGCCGTGGTCACGGGCGCCGGAGACGTGGTACACCGCGAGGTCCGAACGGCCCTGAAGGAGCCGCGCCATCCCGATCGTCGCCTCGTTGATCCTGCGGGCCCCGAGCGACCCGCCGGCCACGGCGAGGACCAGCCGGTCCTCCGCCAGCGCAAGCGCGCGGCGCGCCTTGGCGCGCCCCTCAGGACCTCGGTCGGCGCCGAGGATCTCCGGGCGAACGGGCGCACCGGTGACGACGGCGCGAGGGAGCGACGTCGTCTCGGCCGCGACGGCGCTCGCCGCCGCGAAGCGCGCGACGAGCCTGTTCGCGGCGCCGGGGACGGCGTCGACGTTGAGCACCACGACGGGCACGCCGCAAAGGCGCGCTGCGAGCGCGCACGGCACGCTCGCGTACCCCGCCACGGTGAGCACGGCGCGGGGGCGCCACCGGGCGAGGAGGAATGCGGCGAGCAGCGTCGCAAGCGCGAGCTCGGCGACGGCGAGCAGGTTGGAGGGGGCGGGCCGCCGCTTGATGCCGCGGCCGGGCAGGAGCGTCACGACGAAGCCGGCCTCTGGAACGAGCCTTCGCTCCATGCCCCTCGAGGAGCCGACGAAGCGGACAGCCTCGGGCGGCGTCCCCGCCGCCACGAGCGCCCGCGCGACGGCGAGGGCCGGCGAGAGGTGACCGGCGGTGCCGCCGCCGGCGATGACGACCTCGACGCCGCTCCTCACCGCGCTGGGCTCCTCCGGGGCCGGCGGGCCGCTGCTGCGCCGGTGCCCGGTCGGGCCGCCACGGTGGCCCGACCCCGAGCCGGCGCGCCGGCGCGGGACCGGACGACCCCCGTGGCGCTGCGTCGAGCGATCCCGACGAGCATGCCGGCGCCGGCGAGCGAGATCACGAGCGAGGAGCCGCCCGAGGACAGGAACGGGAGCGGGATCCCCGTCTCGGGGATGATGCCGATCACCCCGCCGATGTTGATGAGCGCCTCGGCGACGAGCCAGCACGTCAGCGACGTCGCGAGGATGCTCGAGAAGGTGTCCGGGGCGCGGGCGGCGATCCTCACGCCGAGCCAGCCGAGCCAGGCGTACGCCGCGACGAGGACGACCGCGCCGACGAGACCGAGCTGGTTGCCGACGATCGCGAAGATGTAGTCGGTCTGGGCGTTCGGCAGCCATCCCCAGATCGCCGCAGAGCCGCCGAGCCCGCTCCCGGTCAGGTGGCCCGAGCCGAGCGCGGCGAGCGACTGCACGAGCTGGTAGCCACTCGTCGTCGCATGGGCGAAGGGGTTGATGAAGGACAGCAGCCGAGCCCGCCGATAGGGGGCGACGAGGGCGACTGCCCCGCCCCCTAAGAACGCGACGCCGACGGCGGTGAGCATGAGCTTCCGTGGCAACCCGAGCGCGTAGAGGACGCCGAGCGCCGTGCAGACGAACACGACGGCGGTGCCCATGTCGGGCTGGAGGAGCACGAGCAGCGCGAGCACGGCGAGCACGAGCGCGGCCGGCCGGAAGAGCTCGCGCAAGGGGTCCCGGCAGCGCCAGCGGCGGGCGCCGAGGTCGGCAAGGTAGAGCGCGAAGACGAGCTTGGCGAGCTCTGACGGTTGGACGGTGAACGGTCCGGCGCCGATCCACCGGCTCGCGCCGGCGACGTGCTTGCCGAGCCCGGGCGCGAGCACCGCGAACAGCAGGAGGACCGTCGCGAGCACCAGCAGGGGCACGAGCCGGCGCACGCGCGCGTGGTCGATCCGCGCGCACACCGCGAAGGCGACGCCACCGACGACCGCGTAGAGCGCCTGGTGCTCGAACAGCGACCACGGCGTGCCGTAGTCGACGATCGAGTAGACGGAGGACGACGCGAGCACCATCACGAGGCCGAAGCCGCAGAGCGCCACGACCAGCAGCCGCAGCGTGTCGGCGTCGCGCCTCGCCGACTCGGCCCGGCTCTCCACACCGCTCCGGGTCACCGAGAGCTGCGACGCGGCATCTCGCGCCGCCCTGCCGGCGCCTCCTTCGAGGAGCCGGAGGGACGGAGCGCCCCCGACGGCGCTCATCCGCTCCCTCCGCCGGACAGCGCGACCACGGCGCGCGCGAAGTCGTCCCCACGCTCCTCGTACGAGCGGTACCAGTCGAACGACGCGCAGCCGGGCGAGAGCAGCACCGCGTCACCCGGCCGCGCCAGGCGCGCGGCGGCGGCAACGGCGGCGGGCATCGACGTGGCGCCGACGACGGGCCACTCCGGAGCGAAGCTCGCGGCGAGCTCACCGGCCGACTCGCCGATCGCGACGACGCCGCGCAGGCTGGCGAGCGTGGGCCCAGGCTCACCGCCGCCCTCGCCGGATCGGCGCGCGGACGCGCGCAGCGTCTCGGCGATCGCGCCGAGGTCCAGGCCCTTGTTGCGCCCACCGGCGATGAGCACGACCGAGCGGAAGCCGGCGAGGGCCGCGATCACCGCGGAGGGCGTCGTCGCCTTGGAGTCGTCGAAGTACTCGACGCCGGCATGGCGGCCGACGAGCTCGACCCGGTGGCGC
>JAKAOD010000331.1 GCA_021823365.1 Actinomycetes bacterium
CTCGTGCGCCAGATGGTCACCTTCCTCTCCCAGGCCCTGATCGAGGCCGAGGCGAGCGAGGCGATCGGCGCGGGTCGTCACGAGCGCACGCTCTCACGCACGACCCAGCGCAATGGCTCGCGGCCGCGGCTGCTCACCACCAAGGCGGGCGACGTCGAGCTCAAGATCCCCAAGCTGCGCAAGGGATCCTTCTTCCCGAGCGTGCTCGAGCGGCGCCGGTGCATCGACCAGGCCCTCTACGCGGTCGTCATGCACCTACGTCCACGGGGTCTCCACGCGCAAGGTCGACGATCTGGTCTGCGCCCTCGGGGTCGACGCGGGGATCTCCAAGTCCGAGGTGTCGAGGATCTGCGCTCAGCTCGACGAGGAGATGGGTGCCTTTCGTGAGCGGAGCCTCTCCCACCTGGCCTTTCCCTACCTGCTCTGTGACGCCACCTACGTCAAGGCCCGCGTCGGGGGGCGGGTCGTCTCTCGGGCCGTCGTGGTCGCGACGGGCATCGCCGAGGACGCCAGCCGCGAGGTGCTGGGCGTCGCCATCGGCGACTCGGAGGACGCGGCCTTCTGGACCGAGTTCTTGCAGTCACTTCGAGGTCGGGGCCTCCACGGTGTCCAGCTCGTCATCAACGACTCGCACCTCGGCCTCAAGGCCGCCATCGCCAAGGTCTTCCCCGGGGCCTCCTGGCAGAGGTGTCGAGTCCATTATGCGGAGTCCCGGATTATGTGGAGCGTCGCGCGAAGACCAAGCCAGCTGCGGTGCGCGGCGTGAGGGTGTCCACATAATCCAGCGGTCCTGAACGGAGCAGGCTTCTACTCCAAGCAACTTTGGAGGGAGGCAGTGATGTCCCACGATCCATCGCGAGTCCGGGTGACCGGCCCGCTCACCAGTTATGCCACCGGGTTCCGTGGCGAACTCGAGTCACAGGGCTATCGGCGCAACGCCGTGTGCGATCAACTCCGCGTGCTGGCGCATGTGAGCCGGTGGCTCGAGGAGAAGGACCTTGGCCCGGCGGACCTCACGCGGGAGATCTCGCTCGAGTTCCTGGCGACTCGTCGGCAGACCGGCTATGTCCTGTGGTGCTCCGAGAAGGGTGTGGAGCCGCTCCTCACCTACCTTCGCCGGGTGGGCGCGGCACCGGCCTTTGCGCCACCGGCCCCGGCTACCGCCGTCGAACACCTGCTCGAAGAGTTTCGCTCCTACCTGCTCGACGAGCGCGGCCTCGCGCCGGGAACGGTGACCGTCGACGTGCGCGTGGCGCGGCGGTTTCTCGAACGTCGACCACAAGACGACCTCGGTCTCGATGCGGTTAGTGCGGCCGACATCGTCAACTTCGTCACCGAGCAGTGTGAGCGGGGCTCGGCGGCCAACGTCACTGCGGGACTGCGTGCGTTCCTCCGGTTCTGTCACGTCACGGGACGAACGGCGCGACCGCTCGCCCACGCCGTCGCGAAGGTCGCCGCCTGGCGCCTCGCCGGCCTCCCCAAGTCGGTGGACGCCGAGACCGTCCGAGCCCTGCTTCGAAGCTGCGACCGGCGCACGACCTATGGTCGGCGCGACTTCGCCGTGCTCATGCTCCTGTCCCGGCTGGGGCTGCGTTCGGGCGAGGTCGCGCGCCTCTGCCTGGACGACATCGACTGGCGGGCCGGGGAGCTCGTCGTCTCGGGCAAGGGATCCACGTTCGAACGGCTCCCCCTGCCCGCCGACGTCGGGGAGGCGGTGGCGGGGTGGCTACGTCGGGGCAGACCCCCGTGCGCAGCACGCCAGGTCATCACCCGCATCCGGGCCCCCCACGGCGCGCTCAGCTCGGCGGGGGTCTACGCCATCGTGCACGCCGCGAGCGTTCGAGCGGGCGTCCCCCACGTGCATCCCCACCGCCTCCGCCACACCGTGGCCACCGAGATGCTGCGATCAGGAGCCAGCCTGAGCGAGATCGGACAAGTCCTGCGGCATCGAAGCGTTCTCACGACCGCGATCTACGCCAAGGTCGACCGTGATGGGCTGCGCCAGCTCGCCAGTGCGTGGCCGTGCGTCACATCCGGACCGGTGCAGCTATGACCGCGCTCCACGACGCGCTTGAGGACTACGTGGCCCTGCGGCGCTCCATGGGGTTCAAGCTACGACGCGCCGAGAAACTGCTCGGCCAGTTCGTCGATCACTGCGACGCTGCGGGTGTCGAGATCGTCACGATGGATCGCGTCCTGCACTGGGCGACGTTGCCCGAAGGGGCGAGCCGGAACTGGGTGTGCTACCGGCTCGGTGCGGTGCGGGGATTCTCGCGACACCTCGCGCTCGTCGATGGGCGCCACGAAGTGGTCCCGACGTCCCTCGTCCCGCATCGCCCCACCCGGGCGACTCCGTTCCTCTACTCCGAGGACCAGGTCACGGCCCTGATGGCGGCAGCCGCCTCCTTTCGTTCGCCGATCCGTCGGGTCAGCTTCGCGACCATCGTCGGGCTCTTATGGACGACGGGGATGCGCGTCGGCGAGGCCCTCTCGCTCGATGACGGTGACGTCGATCTCGCCCACGGCGTGCTGAGCGTCCGCGAGGCGAAGTTTCACAAGTTCCGCGAACTGCCAGTGCACGACTCGACGGTGGAGGCGCTTCGCGCCTACGCGAAACGCCGCAGCCAACTGCTGCCCGACGCGTCGACGCCAGCCTTCTTCGTCTCGGCCGCCGGGACCCGGGTCCTCTACGGCAACTTCCACCTGGGCTTCCAGGAGCTGGTGCGCCGGGCGGGCATCGAGGCGCGCTCCTCGTCGTGTCGACCCCGGCCCCACGACCTGAGACACAGCTTCGCCGTGCGCACGCTGACGAGCTGGTATCGCGACGGCGCCGACGTCGAGGCGCAGCTCCCGAAGCTCTCCACCTACCTCGGTCACGTCCATCCGGCCCACACGTACTGGTACTTGTCGGCCGCGCCCGAGCTGCTGGGACTGGCGGCCGAGCGCCTCGAGCACGCTAGGGAGGCCCGACTATGAGCACGCTCGCCCCGACCCTCGAGGCGTTCTTCACCGAGCGGCTGATGGCTCAGCGTCAGGCGAGTCCCCACACCGTGGCCGCCTACCGCGACACCTTCTGCCTGCTCCTCACCTTCGTCGAGCAACAGGTGAACAAGGCTCCGGCCACCCTGGTGATCGAGGACCTCGACGCCCCGATGATCGCAGCGTTCCTCGACCACCTCGAACGTGTCCGCGGCAACACCGTGCGCACCCGCAACGCCCGGCTGGCGGCGATCCACTCGCTGTTCCGCTTCGCCGCCCTGCGTCACCCCGAGCACGCCGGGATCATCGAGCGGGTGCTCGCCATCCCGCCCAAGCGCTTTGATCGTCGGATGGTCTCGTTCCTGACCGACGCCGAGGTGGACGCGCTGCTCGCTGCGCCGGATCGTTCGACGCTGCTCGGTCGAAGAGACCACGCCCTGCTGCTCACCGCTATCCAGACGGGCCTGCGAGTGAGCGAGCTGGTCAACGTCCACGTCGGCGATGTGGCGCTGGGCACCGGGGCGCACCTGCGCTGCTCGGGCAAGGGGAGAAAGGAGCGGGCGACACCGCTTGCCGCCAACACGGTCGCAGTGCTGGCCTCGTGGCTCGACGAGCGGGGCGCGACATCTGAGGCGGTGCTGTTCACGAGCACTCGGGGTCGGCCATTGAGCCGCTACGGCGTGACTGAGATCGTCCAGCGCCACGCAGCAGCGGCCGCGACCTCCTGCCCGTCGCTCACGACCAAGACCGTGACCCCCCACGTACTGCGTCACACCGCGGCCATGCGGCTTCTCCACGCAGGTGTCGACACCACGGTCATCGCTCTGTGGCTCGGCCACGAGAGCATCGAAACCACCCAGATCTACGTGCACGCTGATCTCTCGTTGAAAGAGAAGGCTCTTGCCCGGATCACCCTGATCGAGAGCGCACCCGGCCGCTATCGCCCGCCGGACAAGCTCCTCGCGTTCCTCGAGGCGCTCTGATTATGTGGACACCCTCACGCCGCGCACCGCAGCTGGCTTGGTCTTCGCGCGACGCTCCACATAATCCGGGACTCCGCATAATGGACGTTATGAAGAGTCCTTCATAAAGTCCACTTCCTGAGGAACTGCCTGGTGAAGGTCCCCAAGAACCACCAGCAGATGGTGGCCGCGATGGTGAGGACGATCTTCGCCCAGCCCGACGCGACCCACGTCGAGCGTCAGCTGAAGGAGGTGGCCGCCACCTTGCGGCGTCAGTTCGGGGTCGTCGCCGAGATGCTCGAGGACGCTGCCGAGGACATCACGGCCTTTCGTCACTTCCCGGTCAACCACTGGCCGAAGATCTGGTCCACGAACTCCTTATCCGTTAACCGGCTGCCGAGGTTCCCGGACTCCACTGCGGCGTGAGGGTCCACCCATTGTCCAACGGCGCCGGTCATGATCGGCCCGCAAAGGAGGTCACGATGACGGTGAAGGTGGAGCG
>JAKAOD010000002.1 GCA_021823365.1 Actinomycetes bacterium
CGCCCTCGTCGCTGCGATCTGGCACAACGAGCAGGCTGGCCGTCGGCCCGTCCGCTCGCTCCTGGCCTACGACCACTGAGCTCAGCGACCCCTTGGAATTGATCATCTAGACCACCTCCGCGTCAAGCCCCCGGCCGAACCGGGCCACGGGCGGCGCGCGACCCCTAGACCGGGAGGTTTACCGGTGACCGTGCATTCGCTCGTCCCGCGGCCTACGAGCGTGTCGGCGCGCTCCGGCCGCCTCCTGATCGGGCGCGAGGCGACGCTCGCCACGACGGCCGGCGCCGAGGCCGTCGAGCCCCTCGTGCGCGAGGTGATCGGGCGGTCGACCGGCTTCGCTCTCTGCCGCGGCGGCGAGCAGGCGACGTTCGGCCTCGCCATCGACCGGCACCTCGGCCGGCTCGGACCGGAGGGCTACCGGCTGGTCGTCGACGAGCAAGGCGTGCGGCTCTCGGCATCGGCGACGGCCGGGCTGCGCAACGCCGTGCAGACCCTCCGCCAGGTGATGGGCCCGAAGATCTACGCGACGAGTCCCGAGCCGGGGGCGATCTGGTCGCTCCCCTGCGTCGAGATCGAAGACCGCCCGCGCTTCGCCTGGCGAGGGGCCCACCTCGACGTCTCGCGCCACTTCATGCCGGCAAGCTTCCTTCTCCGCTTCGTCGATCTCCTGGCGATGCACAAGTTGAACGTCTTCCACCTCCACCTCACGGACGACCAGGGCTGGCGCTTCCCCTCCCGCGCCTACCCCCGCCTCACGGAGGTCGGCGCATGGCGGCGCGAGTCGCTGCTCGGCCACAAGGGCTCCGGCCGGTTCGACGGCACCCCGCACGGCGGCGCGTACAGAAGAGAGCAGCTCGCCGAGCTCGTCGCCTTCGCCGCCGAGCGCAATGTCACCGTCGTCCCCGAGATCGACCTGCCCGGCCACACCCAGTCGGCGATCGCCGCCTACCCCGAGCTCGGCAATCTCGACGAGCAGCTCGAGGTGTGGACCGGCTGGGGCGTGAGCGACCACGTCCTCAACGCCGAGCCTGCGACGCTCCGGTTCTGCGAAACGCTGCTCCAGGAGCTCCTCGAGGTGTTCCCCTCCCGGCACGTGCACCTCGGGGGCGACGAGTGCCCGACCGCCGAATGGGGGACAAGCTCGCGGGCGCGCGTTCGGGCGGCCGCCCTCGGGCTCGGCGAGGCCGCGGAACTGCAGGGCTGGTTCACCTCGGAGCTCTGCGGCTTCCTGCGCGCCGCCGGCCGGGTGCCTGTCGGCTGGGACGAGATCCTGGAGACCGGGGCCGTGCCCGCGGGCGCCGTCGTCATGTCCTGGCGCGGCGTCGGCGGCGGCGTCGCGGCGGCCAAAGCTGGGCTCGACACGGTGATGTGCCCCGAACGCCCGTGCTACCTCGATCACTACCAATCCGACGGGCCCGAGGAGCCGCTCGCCATCGGGGGGTGCAACACCCTCGAGGACGTCTACGCCTACGAGCCGGTGCCCGATGATCTCGACCCCGTAGCCGCAGCGCACGTGCTCGGCAGCCAGGTGCAGCTGTGGACCGAGTACATGCCGACGGCGGCCGGCGTGGAGTACATGGCCTTCCCGCGGGCTGCGGCATTCGCCGAGGTCGTCTGGTCGACCGGGACACGCGACATCGAGGAGCTGCGGCAACGGCTGCCGGCGCACCTCGAGCGCCTGGACGTCATGGACGTCAACTACCGCCCGCTCGACGGGCCCCGCCCCTGGCAGGCGGGCGGCACCGGGCCACGCCGGCGCACGCCGCCGCGGGGACAGTCGGCTGACCCGGCCACCGACCGAGCTGCCGAGGGCGCCCGGAACTAGCATCGTCTCTCGATCCATCGGCACCGGCTGGCTCCTCGTCGAGCAGCCTCGGTCGACATGAGGTGCGCATCGTGGCTGACGTCCCCTCCTCCCGGATCCGCAACCTCGCGCTCGTCGGGCACGAGGACTCCGGCAAGACGACTCTTGCCGAGGCCCTCTTGCACGCCTGCGGCGCGATCACGAAGAAGGGCCGGGTAGAGGACGGCACGACGGTGTGCGATTTCGAGCCCGAGGAGCAGAAGCACCACGGGTCTCTCTCGACCGCCTTGGCGTCGCTGCGCTTCGGCGAGCACCGGGTCAACCTCCTCGACACGCCCGGCTTCGCCGACTTCGTCCCCGAAGCCGAGCTCGCGCTCCGGGCGGCCGACGTCGTGGTCGTCGTGGTGAGCGCCGTCGAGGGCGTCCAGGTCCAGACGCGCAACCTCTGGCGCCTCGCAGAGCGCCTGCGGCGGCCCCGCATCATCTTCGTCAACAAGCTCGACCGGGAGCGGGCCGATTTCGAACGGACGCTCGACGAGCTGCGCGACGCCTTCGGGAGCGGCATCGCGCCGCTCGAGCTGCCGATAGGCGCCGAGTCCGAGTTCCGCGGCGTCGTCGACCTGCTCGCCGACACGGCGACCGTGTACGAAGGGGGGAAGCCGGCCGTCGTGCCCATCCCCGACGACATGGCGCCGCGGGAGCACCGGGTCCACGACAGCCTCGTCGAGGGCATCGTCGTCGCCGACGACGAGCTCATGGCGCGCTACCTCGACGGCGACACTCCCTCGACGGCCGAGCTCGAGCTGACGCTCGCCCGCGGCGTCACCGATGCGACGGTGATACCCGTCGTCTGCGGCTCGGCAACAGCCGAGATCGGCCTGGAGCGCCTGCTCACGCTCGTCTGCGAGGTCACACCCGACCGGAGGTCGAGTGCCCAGGCCGGCGACCAGCGGGTCGAGATCGTCGCCGATCCCTCCGGCGAGCCGCTCGCCCAAGTCCTGAAGACGATCGTCGACCCCTTCGTCGGCAAGATCTCCCTGCTCAAGGTGCTTTCGGGCACGCTTCGCCCAGACGTCGTCCTGACGAACACCCGCGCCCACGCCGATGAGCGGCTCCACCTCCTCCAGTCGCTCCAGGGCAAGGAGGTGACGCCGGTCAGCGAAGCGCCAGCCGGGGACCTCGTCGCGGTGCCGAAGCTCGCCGCCTCGCAGGCCGGCGACACGCTCGCGCCGAAGTCCTCGCCCGTCGTCGTGGACGTCCCGCCCCGTCCCGGGGGGATGCTCTCGATCGCCGTCAGGCCCCGGACGACCGGCGACGAGGACCGACTGATGACCGGCCTGCACCGCCTGATGGAGGAGGACGTCGCGCTCGCGGTCAGACGGGACGACGAGACCCACCAGACGGTGCTCACGGGCACGGGCGAGACCCATCTCTCCGTCGTCCTCGAGCGGCTCGCGCGCAAGTTCGGCGTCGAGGTGGAGCAGGAGGAGCTGCTCGTCCCCTACCGCGAGACGATCACCGGCGAGGGGGAAGCCGAGGCCAGGCACAAGAAGCAGACCGGCGGCCACGGCCAGTTCGCGCAGGTCCATCTCAAGGTCGCGCCGCTCGGGCGCGGCGAGGGCTTCGAGTTCGTCGACGCCGTGGTCGGCGGGGTGATCCCGCGCCAGTTCATCCCGGCGGTCGAAAAGGGCGTCCGACGCCAGATGCGCCAGGGCGGCGCGCACGGCTTCCCCGTCGTCGACGTGAAGGTGGTCTGCGACGGCGGCAAGTACCACCCCGTCGACTCCTCCGAGATGAGCTTCGAGCTCGCCGGGGCGATGGCCTTCCAGTCGGCCGTCGAGAAGGCCGGCGCCGTCGCCCTCGAGCCGGTCTCGCGCATCGAGGTGACCGTCCCGACGCGCTTCCAGGGCGACGTGCTCGGTGACCTCAACGGCCGACGGGGACGGGTCGTGTCGAGCGAGGCGCTGGACGGGGGCGAGCAGTCGATCGTGGCGCTGGTCCCGATGAGCGAGATCACCCGGTACGCCATCGAACTCCGCGCCCTCACAGGAGGCCAGGGGCGCTTCGTCGCCACCTTCGACCACTACGAGGAGCTCTCGCCTCACCTCGCCGAGAAGCTGGCCCAGCGCAAGCCTGTCGCGGTCTGAGCACGTTCCGGCGGCTCACGCCGGTGCGGCACCGCTCCACGCCCGACCGGACGGCGTGGGACGGTGTGGGCACGTGCGCGCTAGCGTGCGAGATGGATACAGATCCTCGGCGCGAGGTACGTATCGAATCCGATAGCTACGTATACTCTGCGAAAGTGGACCTGGGCGATCCCACGAGTGCCGTCACGCCCACGCTCGACGGCCCGGTGCTCGCCGTGCTCGCCCGGGCAGCGCGCCCGCTCACGGTGGGCGAGGTGGCCGCCCTCGCTGCTCGCGGGTCGGAGATCGGCGTCCGGCGCTGCGTCGCGAGGCTCGTCGAGCACGGAATCGTCAGATCGATCCAGATGGGCCGCAACGCCGTCCACGAGCTGAACCGCGACCACGTCGCTGCGCCGGTCGCCGAGCTGCTCGCCGGGCTCGGTGACGAGGTCCGACGCCGGATCGTGTCGGCGCTCTCGACCTGGGACCCTGCCCCGATCCGCGCGGCGCTGCTCAGGCCCGCACCGGCGGTGGAGGAGCGGAGGGCCGGGAGCGGCTCCGGCGACATCGGGCTGTGGCTCGTCCACGCGCCGCGCCCGGGCGAGCTGCCTCGGCTCGACGCCCCAGAGGGCGGCGCGGCACCGCACGCAGGGCAAACTGCCGAGCCGGCGCCGGCTCTTGCCGACGTGGCGACGACGCCGACGATGACGTCCGAGGAGGAGCAACGCTGGCGCGACCAGGTGCGTGCGCTCCAGCACCAGGTGCGCAGCTGGACCGGCGGCCGGCTGCTCCTCGTCGAGATGTCGAGCCACGAGGAGGCCGACCACCGCCGGCGAAGCTCGCGCCTCCTCGCCGAGCTCGACGCGAGCGGCGTCGACCTGCTCGCAGCGCCGGGGCGCAGATGACAGCGGCGCCGAGAGCGGGCGTCGGCTCGATCGCTGTCGCGAACGTCCTCGTCAGCGAGCTGAGGCGGAGCTCGCAGCTGCCGCCGTCACGAGCCGGGCGCTGCCGAGCCTCGGGGCCTCGGGGCCTCGTCGCCGGGCCCGAGGACGACCTCGCCTGCCAGGCCCCGGACGGTGGTCGTGCACTCCTGGAGCTGGCTGGCGTGGCTCAGCAGGACGATCGGCAAGTCCCGAGCTGGGCGGAGGGAGGGGGATTCGAACCCCCGGGGCTTGTGGCCCAACGGTTTTCAAGACCGTCGCAATCGTCCGCTCTGCCATCCCTCCCGAGCGCGCCAGCGGCGACGTTAGTACCGGCCACCGCGACGACCGGGGCGAGCTCCTAGGACCCGGCCGGCCCGACCCGCGCCCGAAGCGCGTCGAGCCACTGCTGCGCCGAGCGGCGGCCGGCCTCCACCTCCTCGCGGCGGCGAGAGGCGACCTCGCCGGCGACCGGATAGGACCCCAGGAACTTCAGCTCGTCAAGCTCCATGCGCAGCTCTTTCAGGCAGTCTCCGAGCACCTCGTCGGCGACGTGCCCCTCGACGGTGATGACGAAGCAGTACTGCCCGAGGGCCTGCTTCGTCGGCCGGGACTCGATGAAGGTGAGGTTGAGGCTGCGCGCCGCGAACTGGCCGAGGATCGAGTGAAGGCTCCCGGGGCGGTCGGCGTGCTGGAAGCAGACGAGCGTCGTGCGGTCGTGACCGGTCGGCGGCGGGACCGCCGCCGACCCGACGAGGACGAAGCGGGTCTGGTCGCCGTCGTGGTCCTCGACGGCGTGGGCGAGCACCTCGAGCCCGTAGAGCTTGGCGGCGAGCGGCGCCGCGACGGCCGCGGTGTCGGGGTGCCCCCCCTCGGCGACGAGGCGCGCCGCCTCCGCAGTGGAGCTCGCCTCGCCCACCTCCACGTGCGGAAGGTGCTCTCGCAGGTAGCGGCGGCACTGGGCGGTGGCGTGAGGGAAGGAGATCACCTTGCGCACCGAGCGGAGCGAGGTCCCGGCTACGGCCATCAGGTCGAGGTGGACGTCGAGGACGACCTCCCGGTGCACGAGCAGGCCGTCGGAGAAGACCAGCTGGTCCACGGTCGCGTTGACCGGGCCCTCGATCGAGTTCTCGATGGGGACGAAGGCAGCCGCTGCCGACCCCTCGGCCACGGCGCCGAAGGCGTCGGCGATCGTCGGCACGGGCCGGAGCTCAGCTGAGGCCAGGTCCGCCTCGGCGAGCAGCGCCTCCTCGGTGAAGGTGGCCGGCGGCCCGAGGTAGGCGATCGGTCCGGGCGCGGCGGGCATGCTGGCAGGATAGTGACGCCGATGGACGACCACGATCTCCGCCAGCTGCTCGAGGCCGTCCGCTCGGGCGCCGTCCGGCCGGACGAGGCGCTCGCCCGGCTGCGCCACCTCCCCTTCGCGGACCTCGGCTTCGCCCGGGTCGACCACCACCGCGCCCTCCGGCAGGGCTTGCCGGAGGCCGTCTACGCCCCCGGCAAGACGCCGGAGCAGTGCGCGGCGATCGTCGGTGAGCTGCTCGAGCACGGCGACGGTCCGGTGCTGCTCACCCGTGCCGACGCGAGCCAGGTCGCGGCGGCGCTGGGGCGCTGCCCGGGCGGGACGACGAGCCCGGACGCGCCGGGCCCGGCGGCGCGCGCCGTGGTCACCTGGCGACCGAGGCAGGGCTGCCCGGGGCGCGTCACGGTCGTCACCGCCGGCACGGCCGACCTCCCCGTCGCCGACGAGTGCGTCGCGACGCTCGCGGCGTACGGCTACACCGCCAAGCTCGTCGTGGACGCCGGTGCCGCGGGTGTGCACCGGCTCCTCGCGTCGCTCGAGGAGGTCGTCCAGTCCGACGTGGTGATCGTCGTCGCCGGGATGGAGGGAGCGCTCGCCACGGTGGTCGGCGGGCTCGTCGCCGCGCCCGTCGTCGCCGTGCCGACAAGCGTCGGTTACGGCGCGGCGCTCGAGGGCGTGACGGCGCTCCTCGCGATGCTCTCCTCCTGCGCCGCGGGCGTCAGCGTGGTCGGCATCGACAACGGCTACGGAGCGGCCTGCGCCGCAGCCCGGATCCTGCGGTGAACGGCCCGGCACGCACCGCGTGGTTTCACTGCTTCGCCGGCATCGCCGGCGACATGGCGCTCGGCGCCCTCCTGCACGCCGGGGCCGACGAGGGCGAGCTGCGGGCCGCCCTCGGACGCCTTCCGCTCGAGGGCTGGTCGCTCTCGATCTCCAGGGTGCTGCGCGGGGGCATCGAAGCCACGCGTGTCGAGGTGCACGTCGAGGAGGGCGGGCGGGCGCGCGGGCTTTCCGACGTGCTCGAGGTCCTCGGCGCGTCCGGCCTTCCAGATCGGGCCCTGGCGCGCGCGACCGCGGCGTTCACCCGTATCGCCGAGGTGGAGGGCGGGATCCACGGTCTCGACCCCGCAGACGTCCGCTTCCACGAGCTCGGGGGGCACGACACGATCGTCGACGTCGTCGGGACGGCGATCTGCCTCGAGCTGCTCGGTGTCGACACCGTCGCGGCGAGCCCGGTGGCGACGGGCGCGGGGACCGTCACGGGGGAGCACGGAGTGCTGCCGAACCCGGCACCGGCAGTGCTCGGCCTCCTCGCCGGGGCTCCGCTGTACGGTCGCGACACCCCCGTCGAGCTCACGACCCCGACGGGGGCGGCGATCCTCGCCGGGACCGGGGCGTGCTTCGGCCCGCTGCCGGCGATGGTCCAGGTCGCCACCGGCTACGGCGCCGGGGCTCGGGAGATCGAGGGCCTGCCGAACTGCCTTCAGGTCGTCGTCGGCGACTGCGCGGCGGGCCGGCACGACGCCGGATCGGGCGCCGGCCAGCCGATCGCGCTCGTCGAGGCGAACCTCGACGACGCGACGGGCGAGGAGATCGCCGACGCGATCGCCGGCCTCCTCGAAGCGGGAGCGCTCGACGCCTGGTCGGCGCCGGTCCTGATGAAGAAGGGGCGGCCCGGCCACGTGGTGAGCGCGCTCGCCGACATCGCGCACCTCGCGGAGGTGCGCACCCGCATGCTCGTCTCGACCGGCTCGCTCGGCGCCCGCTCCTACGCCGTGGACCGCTACGCCCTCGAGCGCCGCATCGAGACCGTCGAGCTCGACGGGGTGCCGATCCGCCTCAAGATCGCCCCGGGTTGGGTGAAGGTGGAGCACGACGATGCCGCCGCTTACGGTCGCGCCCACGACCTCCCGCTCCGCGAGGTCCGCCGGCGTGCACTCGAAGCCTGGCAGGCGCGCACCGCCCGCGGCTGACACCTCAACCGGCGATGTCGAGCGTGACCTGGTCGCCAGAGGCCGGCCAGCCAGGCACGGCGGCGGTGACGTCGAGCACGTACCGCTCGCCCCGAGTCACCGCGAGCGCTCCGATCCGCAGGTAACGCGCCGAGCCGGCCTGGAGGACGGCGACCCGGTCGGCGACGGAGGACCGGGTCGGGACGGCCGGCGCGCCGCGACCGGCCGAGGTCGCGCGGCGCGCCCCCGAGGCGCTTCGCGTCGCGAGCGGCGTCAGCGTCGCTCGCACCGTCAACCCGCGCGCCGTGACGTTCCCGGTGTCGGCGACGACGACGTCGACGACAAGGCGGGTGGCAGGTGGCAGGAGCGACACCGAACCCGGCGGCGGGACCTGGAGCGTCGTCGTCGTGACCGGCGGCGACGTGGTCGTGGTGGTCGCCCGGTGACCGCCGTTGTGCGATCCGGGCGCGGCCGTCGTCGCAGAGCTACGCCCCGTCGGCGGCACCGTCGTGCTGGTCGAGGTGGTCGTGGTCGTGCTGGTCGAGGAGGTCGCGCCGGTCGACGGCGGCAGGCCCTCGATGCGCAGCGCGGCGGGCTCGGTCGAAACGGCGAGGATGGCGATGCGGGCGACGGCATCGAGCCCGCGATCCCCGAGCAGGCGCGCCGCGTAGGCCGCGGCCGCCGACCTGCTCCAGCTGCCGGGGTCGCCCGCGTGGCCCGTGCGGCCGAGCTCACGCACGCGCAGCTGCCGGCGGAGGCCGCGGACCAGTGACCCCTCAGCTGCGTCGGCTGCGGCAAGGTGGCGTCCCGCCGCGAGAAGGAGGCCCTGGGCTGCAGCGAGGACTCGGTGCGCTGGGCTCGGCCCGGCCGCGAGGAGCGACGAGGTCGCCTGGACCAGCTCCTGCGCCGCCGTCGACCGAGCACCGAGCACGGTGGCGGCGAGCGCGGCATCCCTCGCCGACGGCGCCTCGAGGCCGAGCCCGGCCAGGGCGTCGAGCTGCCGCGACGCGGCCGCGACGAGCCCGGCGAGATCGCTGTCGAGCGCGAGGCGCTGGCAGCCGGTCGTGCTGCACACGGGGAGCGCGGAGAGCTCCCGCGACGAGGCGACCTGTGCCGCGAGCCCGTCGGAGACCACGAGGATCGGCCCGACCGCCGCCGCCCAGGTCCGCTGGCCACGCACCGCCGCAGGCGTCGAGGCCTTGACGACCTGGTCGACGACCTCGCCGGCAAGCAGGGCGACGACGGCCGCGACCAGGACCCACACCAGGACTCGCCGGCGGATGCGCCGCCGCGCCGCCGCGGCGCTCGCGAAGGAGCCAAGCACGGGCGACGACGCTAGTCCGGCGGGTCTGAGGTGGTGCGCGCCGCGGCCGGCGAGGGCCTGGGCGGTGCCGTGACCGCCGGGCCCCCCAGCTCACTCGCCGACGGCCCCCCCCGGGACGCTCACCTCGGACCTCGTCGCCCGCCAGCTCACCGTCGGGCGGATCGCCTCGACGTTCACCCGGTCGCGGTGGCGCAGGCCGGCCTCGACGAGCGAGACGACCGTCTCGTCGCTGAGCAGGTGCGGCTTGAGGCCGAGCGCGGGGAGCTTCGTCGTGACGGCGCGGTAGTAGTGCTCCTCTGACTCCGAGCGCGGATTGGGGATCGACTCGACCTTCACCGCGACCGGCGCCACGCGCCGGACCTGCTCGGCGAGGTCGCGCACCGAGAACGACTCGGTGAACTGGTTGAACACCCGGTACTCGCCTTCGGCGGGCGGGTTGAGGCAGGCGAGCTCAATGCAGGCGAGCGTGTCGCGGATGTCGAGCATCGCCCGAGTCTGGCCACCCTTGCCGTAGACGGTGAGCGGGTAGCCGACCGCCGCCTGGACGGCGAAGCGGTTGAGCACCGTGCCGAACACTCCGTCGTAGTCGAAGCGCGTCGCGAGGTCGGGGTGCAGGCTCGTCTCGGGCGTCTGCTGGCCGTAGACGATGCCCTGGTTGAGGTCGGTCGAGCGCAGCCCCCAGATCCGGCAGGCGAACGTGATGTTGTGGCTGTCGTGGACCTTTGACAGGTGGTAGAAGGAGTTCGGCGACTTCGGGAACGGCAGCAGGTCGGTCCGCCCCTTGTGGGTGATCTCGATGAACCCCTCTTCGATGTCGATGTTCGGCGCGCCGTACTCGCCCATCGTGCCGAGCTTGACGAGGTGGATCGAGGGATCGAGGTCGGCGATCGTGTAGAGCAGGTTGAGCGTGCCGACCACATTGTTGACCTGGGTGTAGACGGCGTGAGCGCGGTCGATCATCGAGTACGGCGCCGAGCGCTGCTCGGCGAAGTGCACGATCGCCTCGGGAGCGAAGGTGCGAAGGGTCTCTACGACGAAGGCGGGGTCGGTGAGGTCACCGATGAACGGCTCGATCGTGTGCCCGGACACCTCCTTCCACGTCGACACACGGCGCTGGAGCTGCCGGATCGGGACGAGCGAGTTGGTCCCCATCTCGTCGTCGTAGTGGCGGCGCACGAGGCTGTCGACCACTCCGACGTCGTGGCCGCGCTGAGATAGGTGGAGCGCGGTCGGCCAACCGAGGTAGCCGTCGCCTCCGAGCACCAATATCCGCATCCCGTCTTCCTCTCCTCAGGGCACACCGGCACGGCGAGCCGCCCCCGCCTGCCGGGGGCGCTCCCAGGCGCGGCTCAGGTAGGGCCGCTCGCTCTCGGACGGGGGCACAGGTTAGTCGAACGCACCCGGCCGAGGGCGTTTCGACCCGGTAACGTCTTGCCACGTCGGCGGCATCCCTCCAGGCGACGTAGCGGCTCGGCGAGGCTCCGGGCCGGCGACGTGGCCGCCCTGCAGCGTGCCGTCCGACCGCCCGCCGGTGTGGCGCAGCTGGTAGCGCAGGCGACTTGTAATCGTCAGGCCGTGGGTTCGAGTCCCACCACCGGCTCCCGAACGAGACGCTCCCGAAGAACCTCGAGACATGGTCATCCCCGCGACCAAGGACGCGAAGTCCGGCGTCGACGCGACCCGCCGCCTCCAACCGGTCAGCTCCCGGAGCGGCGCGAGCCGCTCGATCAGCGATAGACGCGAGGAATGCGGTAGACGCCCTCGGGCGTCTCCTCGTGGCCGGACTCCATCGCCCCGACGACGTCCACGTCCTCGACGGGGACCGGCTCGAGATCGGGCTCGCGCTCGATGTAGCCGGGGTACTCATCGGACGGCACGACGTCGTAGCCGCCCTCGGCGGAGCGCACGACGATGTTGTGGCGCTTGCGGCTCCCCGCGCCGGGGGCCGCCTGGATCTCCTTGCAGATCTTGTAGGTCACCGGGAAGGCGATGATCGGCACGGCGATGCAGGCGATCCGGAACGCCCATAGCACGACGTTCAGCGAGACCGTCAGGTAGTTGGCGAGCACGTCGGTCGCGCTGGCCCCGAAGAGCACGAAGTAGAAGGCGAAGGTCGCGACGCCGATCGCCGTCCTGAGCGGCTTGTCCCGCGGGCGGTCGAGGAGGTGGTGCTCGGCGTGGTCGCCGGTCAGCCGCGCCTCGATGAGCGGCCAGGCGTAGATGAGCCCGAAGGTGATGCCGGGCAGGAGCACGGCGGGGAAGAAGATCGTCGGCACCATGTGCCCTGGCAGGTTGATCTCCCAGCTCGGCATCACCCGCAGCGCCCCGTCGAGCCAGCCCATGTACCAGTCCGGCTGGACGGCGTAGCTCACCTTGTAGGGGTAGTACTGGCCGTAGAGCCAGATCGGGTTGATCTGGACGAGCGCGCCGAGCAGCGCCGTGACCCCGGCGATGAGGAAGAAGAAGCCACCGGTCTTCGCCGCGAACGACGGCCAGAGCGGAGAGCCGACGACGTTGTCCTCCCGTGCGCCCCGCCCGGGGAACTGGGAGTGGCGGTGCCGGACGAGGATCCCGAGGTGCGCCCCCAGCAAGGCGATGATGACGAGCGGCAGGATCAGCACGTGGAGGATGTAAAAGCGCGGGATGATCGCCGTGCCGGGGTAGCTCCCGCCGAACAGGAAGTAGGCGAGGTAGGTCCCGACGAAGGGGATCGACTCGAGGATCGAGTACGCGATGCGGATCCCCGTGCCGGAGATCAGGTCGTCGGGGAGCGAGTAGCCGAGGAAGCCGTTGAAGATCGCGAGGATCAGCATCGTCGCGCCGATCATCCAGTTGATCTCCCGCGGCCTGCGGAAGGCGCCGGTGAAGAAGACCCGCAGCATGTGCACGACGATCGAGCCGACGAAGATGTTCGCCGCCCAGTGGTGCATCTGGCGCATCAGCAGGCCGTCGCGGACGGAAAGGCTGAGGTCCACCGTCGAGGCGTAGGCCTCCGAGACCGTCTGGCCGCGCAGCGGGCCGTAGATGCCGTGGTAGACGATGTCGTGCTCGGAGGGGACGAAGTAGAGCGTGAGGAAGATCCCCGTCACCACGAGGATGATGAAGGAGTACAGCGCGATCTCCCCGAGCATGAAGGACCAGTGGTCCGGGAAGATCTTGTCGAGCAGGTGGCGCCCGCCGCGCGAGATGGCGAAGCGGTCGTCGACCCAGCCGTAGAGGCGCTCGACCGCCGATTCCTCGCGCCCCGCGCCGTGGCCGTTGGTCTGCACGGCGCTCACTTGTACATCACGTTCGAGCCGCCCCGGTACCAGAAGCCCGGCCCGACGGGCTCGAGATAGCCGGACTGCGCGCGCAGGAAGCCGTCGGCGTCGACGTAGAGCGGCAGCTGCGGCAGCGGGCGCGGCGCGGGGCCGAAGACGGGGAAGGCCCCGTCCAGGACGTCGAACAGCGACTGGTGGCACGGGCAGAGCAGCTGCTGGGTCAGCTTCTCGTACAGCCCGACCGGGCAGCCGGCGTGGGTGCAGACCTTCGAGTAGGCGAGGTAGCCGTTGGGCCCCCAGGTCTCCCGGCCAGGCTCGGTGACGACGTCGCCGCTCTGGCTGATCCGCAGGAGGATGGTCTGGGAGAAGGCGCCGCCAAGATCGTCGGGCGGGAACACCGTGACGATGCCGCCGACGTCGATGTCGTCCACGTGCACCGCCTGTCCGTCGATCGTCGTCAGCTTCGAGCCCTTTCGCCACGTCGTGTGGTAGAGCGACCCGTTCGGCTTCGGTCCGAGCGAGCGGATCAACGGGAAGGCGACCACGATGCCGAGCACCGCGCCCGCCGCGCCCATGAGCTTCGCGAGGAACCCCCTGCGCTCGACTGCGACCTTGCCGCGCAGCGCGAAGTCGGCGACCATCTCGTCGCGCTCCGCCCGCGTCGTCGCCATCATCGGTCGGGCCTCCTCGAACGGCCCCCGGGGCATGAGGTACTTCCCCCAGAAGGTGAGGCCGAACCCGAACGCCGCGAGGGCGACGCCGAGGGTCACGCCGAGCATGACGTTGTCCGCGTTCGTCCAGTAGGCGCCGCCGAAGGCCGCAAAGGAGAGAAGCGATGCGCCGAAGGCCACGGCGACGACGCCCTCGGCTCGGCGGGGCTCGCGCGCCGCCACCTCGAACTGCGGCCCGGCAGCGGGAAGCTGCCCGCCGCGGTGCGCACCTGCAGGGTGAGCCGCCTGGCCGACCGCGCCGGTCGGTGCGCGGTCCTCAGGCATCCACGCCACCCTCTCCGCTCGAAGGGACGGCGGCCGGCACGCCGCCGTGGACCGCCCCGGTGGCGAGAAGCGCCCCCGGCCCTGCCGGCGCCGCCCCGCCGTGCGCGCCGGTGCCGTGCGCGCCCGTGCCGTGCGCTCCGTCGTGTCCCTCGCGTCGATCGCGCTCGCCGATCCACAGGGCGATCAGCACGCAGAGCCCCACGCCGACGAACAGCCCGACGAAGCCCTCCGCCACCGGCCCGACCCCGCCCAGGCTCAGCCCGCCGGGAGATTCCGGATGCTGGATGTGGCGCGTGACGTAGTCGATCACGTCGGTGAGCTGCTGCTTCGAGACGATGAAGGAGTCGAACTTGGGCATCGTGCCCGGCCCGGAGCGCACTGCCTCCGCCACCTGGGTCGGGGTGAGCCCGTGGAGGGGCGGCGCCGACATCTCGGCCGAGAGCGCGTCGCCGGCGCCCGTGATCGTGTGGCACGGCGCGCAGTTGAGCGCGAAGACGCTGAAGCCCTCGGCGGCGTTCGCCCCCTTCAGGTCGACCTTCGGGATCGGCACCCCCCCGGGAGCGAGAGAGGCCACGTAGTTGGCGATGGCGACGGTCTGCTGCCGGTCGAACTTCGACGGCTTGCGGATCGGCTGGGTCGTCGGCTGGGCGAGGGGCATCCACCCGCTCGAGACCCACAGGTCGACGACGCCGGCGCCGAGGCCCTGGAGGTTCAGCCCGAGCTTGCTTCCCTGGGCGTCGACGCCGTGGCAGCTCGAGCAGCTCTCGTCGAAGAGCGTCTTGCCGAGGGCGAGCTGGGCCGCGCGACCGGGGGAGGTCTTGTCGACGAGCGCGGGCGCTGCGGGCTTGCCGCTCCCGTCGCGCGTCTGGGCTGCGGCTCCTGCGCCGTGCGGGGGGAAGAGCACGAGCACGAGCGCGGCGGCGGCGGCGACCACTCCGGCGGGCGCTGCCGACTGCCGCAGGACCTGTCGGACCACGCGCTTCGAGAAGCCCCTAGGAGAGGAGGAAGAGCGCACTGAAAAGGCCGATCCAGACGATGTCGACGAAGTGCCAGTAGTAGCTGACTGCCTGGAACACCGGCGTCTCACCGGGGTCCCCCTTCGGCCCCGCGAGACGGGCCAGCAGCGCCGCCATGGCGACGAGGCCGAGCAGCACGTGGAGGCCGTGAAGGCCGGACATGATGTAGAACAGCGACCCGTAGGCGTTCGTGTGCGGGCGGAACGGGAGGGTCTTCCACTCGTAGAGCTGGTTGCCGAGGAAGGCGGCCCCGAGGACCATGCTCGTCACGATCCAGGCGCGCGCCTTGCCCCGCTCCCCGCGCTCCTGCGCCCAGACGCCGAACTGCATCGTCGGGCTCGACGCGAGCAGGACGATCGTGAAGATGAGCGCCTGGTAGGTGTCGAGCTTCGTCCCGGGCGGCGGCCAGACGGCGGCATGTGCCCGGATCGTGAAGAACGCGGCGAACAGGCCGCTGAAGAACATGAACTCGCTGCCGAGCCAGATGATGACGCCGACCGCGAGGAGCTGGGGCCGCCGGACCTGGTGCGGACCGGCGGGCGTGACACGCGACCCGACCGCCGCCACCTCGCTCACAGTCGTATTTCATACCGCACCCGCCGGTCCGCGGGCCAAACGCCGGCTGGCCGGCCGGCGGTAGGGTCTCGCCGTGAACGGCCCGCCGGCATTCCTCCAGGCGTGCAGGTCCGAGCGGGCGGACCGGGTGCCCGTCTGGTTCATGCGCCAGGCAGGACGGTCGCTGCCGGAGTACCGCCGCCTCCGCGGCGGGGGGAGCATCCTCGAGGCCGTCAGGCACCCCGAGCTCGCCGCCGAGCTCACCCTCCAGCCGGTCCGCCGCTACGGCGTCGACGCCGCGATCCTGTTCTCCGACATCCTCGTGCCCGTCGCCGCCCTCGGCATCGGGCTCGACGTCGTGCCCGGGCGCGGTCCGGTCGTCGACGAGCCTTTCCGCTCCGCCGCCGACCTTGCCCGCCTGCGCCCGCTCGAGCCGGAGCTCGACCTCGGCTACGTTCTCGAGACGGTCAGCATCCTGGCGGGCGAGCTCGACGTCCCGCTCATCGGGTTCGCCGGGGCGCCGTTCACGGTCGCGAGCTACCTGATCGAGGGGGGCGCGTCCCGGGACTACGCGCGCACCAAGGCGCTGATGCACAACGAGCCGGCCACCTGGCACGAGCTCGCGGGCCGCCTCGCCGACCTCGCCCTCGCCGCGCTGCGCGCCCAGGTCGCCGCCGGCGCGGCGGCGGCGCAGCTCTTCGACTCCTGGGCCGGGGCGCTCAGTCGCGAGGACTACGAGCGCTTCGCATTGCCGGCCAGCCGCCGCGTCCTCGAGGGACTCGGCGATCTGGGCGTGCCGAGGATCCACTTCGGCGTCTGCACCGGCGAGATCCTCGACCTGATGGCGGCCGCCGGCGCCGACGTCGTCGGGGTCGACTGGCGCGTGCCCCTCGGGGTCGCCCGGCTCCGGGTCGGCTCCCGACCGGCGCTCCAGGGCAATCTCGACCCCGCGGTCTGCCTCGCGGGCTTCGAGGCCGCCGCCGGCGAGGCGCGCCGCATCCTCGACGAGGCCGGCGGGCGGCCGGGGCACGTGTTCAACCTCGGCCACGGCGTCCTTCCCGGGACGGACCCCGACGTGCTCGCCCGACTGGTCGAGCTCGTCCACGCCGAGGGCCGGCCGTGAGCGGGGCGGCGCCGACGGGAGTCGTCGTCATGGACTACGGCACGCCGTCGGGTGCGGACGCCGTCCTCGCCTACTACACCGACATCCGCCGCGGCCGCCCGCCCTCGGAGGACCAGCTCGCCGACCTGCTCCGCCGCTACGAGGCCATCGGCGGGGTCTCCCCGCTCGCCGAGCGAACGGCTGCGCAGGTCGCGGCGATCTCGTCGGCGCTCGAGGCGCTCGCGCCCGGGGCGTTCGCCGTCGTGCACGGCTCGAAGCACTCGAGCCCCCGAATCGAGGACGCCGTCGACGCCCTCGGCGCCCGGGGCGCCGTGCGAGTTGTCGGGCTCGTCCTCGCCCCGCATTACTCGAGGTTGAGCGTCGGCGACTACGTCGCCCGGGCGCGGGCGCGCGCCGACGCCGCCGGGCTTGCCTCGACCTTCATCGAGAGCTGGCACGACGAGCCGGCGCTCGTCGAGGTCCTCGCCGAACGCGTCGCCGAGGCGTTCGGCTCGCTCCCGGCGTCTCGTGGGGGGCGCGCCGAGCTCGTCGTGACGGCGCACAGCCTTCCCGCCCGCATCCTCGACGGAGGCGACCCGTACCCGGACCAGCTCGCCGAGACTGCCGCACTGGTCGCCGGGCGGGCGGGCGTGGCGCGCTGGCGCGTCGCCTGGCAGAGCGCCGGGCGCACGCCCGAGCCCTGGCTCGGTCCCGACGTCGTCGAGCTGCTCCCCGGACTCGCCGCCGAGGGCGTCTCGTCCGTCGTCGTCTGCCCGGCAGGCTTCACCTCCGACCACCTCGAGGTGCTCTACGACCTCGACGTCGAGGCGAGAGCTGCCGCAGAGCGGCTGGGGCTCGGCTTCGTGAGGACCGCGTCGGTGAACGACGAGCCGCGTGTCGCACGCGCCCTCGCCCGCAGGGTCGCCGCGGCCGAGCACGCCTGGCCCGAGACCGCGAGGGCCGAGCCGTGACCGGCCGCCGGCGCGTCGTGGTCGTCGGCGGTGGCGTGACCGGCCTCGCCGCCGCCCGCCGGCTCGCCGAGCGCAACGAGACGGTCCTCCTCGAGCGCGACGGGCGTCTCGGCGGCCGGCTGCGCACCGAGCGGCTCCGCGGACGGCCCGTCGACGTGGGCCCGGACAGCTTCATCACGCGCAACGACGCCGCCGAGCGGCTGTGCCGAGCGCTCGGCCTCGAAAACGAGCTCGTCGCCCCGGCGACCTCGAATGCGGGCGTCCTCGCCCGTGGACGGGTACGCCCGCTGCCGGCCGGCCTCGTCCTCGGCGTCTCGACCGACATCGCCGCGCTCGCCCGCTCCGGCGTCGTGGGGCCGGTCGCGGCGCTGCGCGCCGCCGCCGACCTCGTCCTGCCGCGCTCGGCCGCGACGGCCGCCCTCGCGACCGGAGGCGACGGCGCCGACCCGACGGTGGCCGAGGTCATCCGTCCCCGGCTCGGCAAGGCGGTGCTCGAGGTGCTCGTCGACCCCCTCCTCGGCGGGATCAACGCCGGCGACTCCTACCGGCTCTCCTTCGCCGCCGCCGCGCCGCTCCTCGCGGCCTCGGTCGCCGGCGAGCGCAGCCTGATCCTCTCGCTCAGGCGGCGCCCGCGGGCCGTGCCCGCGCACGTCATGTCGGGCAGTCCGGCGTTCCTCGGTCTCGCCGGAGGCATCGAGACGCTGGCGGCGCGCCTCGGGGAGGAGTGCCGAGGTCTCGGGGTCGACACCCGGACCGCGACCGCCGCCGAGTGGCTGGAGCTCCGGCGCGACGGCGCCGAGCCCCGCTGGGCGCTCGGTGCGGGCGGAGCGCGCCTCGAGGCGGACGCGGTCGTGCTCGCCGTCCCCGCGACCGGCGCGGCCGCGTTGCTCGGCGAGGTCGACGCCGCCCTCGCCGCCGAGTGCGCCGCGATCCCCTACGCCGACGTCGTCACGGTCACGTTCGCCTGGCCCAAGCGCGCGGTCCCGCCGGCGGTCACGTCGCTCCCGATGAGCGGGGTGCTCGTCCCGCGTTCGCCGCGCAACGTCGTCACCGCCGCGTCCTTCACCTCCGCGAAGTGGCCGCGCTCGGCGAACGCCGACGAGTTCGTGGTCCGGGTCTCCGCCGGGCGCGACGGCGACGGCCGGGCGATGGCGCTGGGCGATCAGGAGCTCGTCGGGCGGGTCCGCGCCGAGCTCGCCGCGATGCTCGGCATCGAGGCCGCGCCGCTGGAGGTGCTCGTCGCCCGGTACCCGGCGGCGCTCCCCCAGTACCTGAGCGGGCATCTTGCACGCGTCGACCGGATCGAGCGCATCGCGGCGCGCCTCCCCGGCCTCGCGCTCGCCGGCGCGGCCTACGCCGGCATCGGCATTCCGGCCTGCATCTCGAGCGGCGAGCGCGCCGCCGCGAGCGTCGAGGCCGCGCTCGCCCCATGAGACCCGACGCGCCCGTTCCCGGGCGCGCCACGCCGGGCCGGGGGCGCCACGCGCGTCGACGGGCCGCGCCGTCGCCGTGGCCCGGGCGCCTCCGCGAGCTCGTCGCCTTCGCTTTCCCGCCGCTGCTCGGAGGCCTCGCCGTCGCCGCGTCGCTCCCCCCGTTCGGGCTCTGGCCGCTCGGCCCGGCCGGCATCGCCCTCCTCGCCTGGTCGAGCGCGGGGCGCTCCTGGCGCGGGCGCCTCGCTGTCGGCGTGCTCTTCGGCCTCGGCCAGCTGGGCGTGGGGGACGCCTGGGCGCTGCGGTTCACCGGTGCCGGCTACGCCGCCCTCGTCGCGATCGAGGCGGCCTTCTTCGGGCTCGCCGCCGTGGCTTCCCCTCCGGGGCGGGGGCGGCTCCCGGCGCTCGCCGGGCTGCTCACGCTCGCCGAGTGGGCGCGTGACTCCTGGCCCTTCGGCGGCGCGCCGCTCGGGGGGATCGCGCTCGGCCAGGCGTCGGGGCCGCTCCTGCCCGTCGCTCGCCTCGGTGGTCCGCTGCTCGTCGCCGCCGCAGCCTTCCTCGCCGGCACGGCGCTCGCCGCCCTGCTCGGGGGGGCAGGGACAGGGCGGTGGCGCGGGCAGCCAGGGACCTCGAAGGTCGTGGTGCACGCCGCGCTCGGTGGGCTCGCCGCGCTCGGCGGGATCGTGGCCCTCGGGCTCGCCGGAGCGGTCGCCCCGGACGGCGGACCGGCGCTCCGGCTCGTGCCCGCCGCCGCCGTCCAGGGGGGCGGGCCGCGAGGGCTCAGGGCTCTCGACGTCCCGGCGGCCGGCGTCCTTGCCGCCCAGCTGAGGGCGACACGCGACCTTCGGCCCGGCGCTCGTCTCGTCGTCTGGCCCGAGGACGTCGTGGCGCTCGACCGCCCGCTCGCCGGCTCGCCCGCGGAGCGCCTGCTCGGCCGCATCGCGTCGGGGCTCGGCGCGACCCTCGTCGCCGGCGTGACCGAGCCGGCCGGTCCGGGCCGCTTCCGCAACGAGGCTGCGGTCTTCGACCCCTCGGGGCGGCTGATCGGCACCTACGAGAAGGTGCACCCGGTGCCCTTCGGCGAGTACGTGCCGCTCCGGAGCCTGCTCAGCCACGTCGTCAGCTTCGCCGCGGTGCCGCGCGACGCCGTCTTCGGCCACGGGACCGGGATGGTCGCCACGCCGGTCGGGCGGCTCGGCATCCTCATCTCCTACGAGACGTTCTTCCCCTCGAGGGGGCGCGCCCCGACGCGCGCCGGGGCGCGCCTGCTGCTCGTCCCGACGAACACCGCCTCGTACACCACGGACCAGGTGCCCGCGCAGGAGCTCGCCGCATCCCGCCTCCAGGCCGTCTCCGAGGGACGCGACCTCGTCCAAGCGGCGACCGACGGCTACAGCGCCGTGATCGGGCCCTCAGGCCGCGTGCTCGAGCGCTCGCGTCTCGGCGGCGCCGAGGATCTGCGCGCCACCGTCGCGCTACGCGCCGGCGCGACGGTCTACGAGCGCCTCGGTGACCTTCCCGTGCTCGTCGCGGCGGCCGTGGCGAGCGTGTCGGGGTGGCTCGGCGCGCTGGCGGCCCGCCGCCGGCGTCGTCGCAGGGACACGCCGACTGCCGGGTCGGTCCGGACGACCGCCGGGGCCCCCATCGGGGTCGCAGATCG
>JAKAOD010000003.1 GCA_021823365.1 Actinomycetes bacterium
ACAACGTGGGTGCAGAGGCCGTGCGCGCGCTCTCGCGCCGACGCGGTTCCGGCCGCCTGCGGCCGGAGAAAGGCCAGCGGGCGGTCGTCGAGGAGATCAGGATCGGGAGCGCGCGGGTCGCGCTGGCCGTGCCCAACACCTACATGAACGAGTCCGGCGCCGCCGTTCGCCCCCTCATGCGCCGGTTCGGCATCGACGACCCGTCCCGCGTCGTCGTCGTCCACGACGAGCTGGACCTCCCGCCGGGACGGATCAGGGTCAAGCTCGGGGGCGGGCTCGCGGGCCACAAGGGGCTCCAGTCGATCCGCGACCACCTCCACACCGTCGAGTTCGTTCGTGTGCGGATCGGGATCGGGAAGCCGCCGGGGCGTCAGCGCGGAGCGGACTTCGTGCTGCGGAGGCCGGGCAAGGCCGAGCGCGAGCTGCTGGACGGCGCGATCGAGGCCGCCGCCGACGCGGTCGAGATCGTCGTGAGCGACGGGGTGGACGCTGCGATGAACCGGTGCAACGGCGAGGGTTGAGGCCGCCCCCTTGGCCGGTCCGCGTCCTTCGACACCGAAGACGGCTCCCCGTTCGGCCCCTGCGCCTTCGTCGGCCGGGCCCACCGGGCCCGTCGAGCCGGCGTTGCCCTCCGAGGCGCCGAGCGCACCGCTTGCGCCGCTGACCGGCGCGCTGCGCCACGAGCAGTCGTTCACTCGGATCGTCGGAGCCTCCGACGCGACCCTCGCGGTCGCAGGCCCGGCGCAGGCGTTCGCGGTCGCCGGTCTCGCGCGGCTTGCCGACCGCCGTCCGTTGCTCGTCGTCACCGCGACGGAGGCTGACGCCGACCGGTTCGCCGCCGATCTGGCCTGCTTCGTCGCCGCCGAGCCCGAGGCGGGAGGCGGAGACGACTCGCGCGACTCGCGCGACCCGGGGCTCGAGGTCGCGGGCGCGCTGTCCGATCCGGTGGTCCGGCTGCCCGCGTGGGAGACGCTTCCCTTCGAGAGGGTGAGCCCGGACGTCGCGACGATGGGCCAGCGCCTCGCGGTGATGTGGTCGCTCGCCGGGAGGGCGGGGGACGATGGCTCGCCGCCACGTCGCCCGACCTTCGTCGTCGCGTCGGTGCGCGCGCTGCTGCAGCGGCTGGCGCCCTGGCGGGAGATCGGCGGGCCGCTCGTCATACGCCGGGGGGCTCGTCTCGACGTCCGAGAGACGGTGTCGTGGCTCGCTGCCGCGGGTTACCGCCGGGAGCCTCAGGTCGAGCACCGCGGGGAGCTCGCGGTGCGCGGCGGCATTCTCGACGTCTTCCCGTCCACGTCCGACGCGCCGGTGCGCGTCGACCTCTTCGGCGACGAGGTCGACCGCTTGACCTCCTTCGACGTGTCCGACCAACGGGCGACGCGTGCGCTCGACGCTGCCGTGGTCTACGGCTGCCGTGAGCTCGTGCTCACCGACGAGGTGCGAGCCCGGTCGGCCCAGCTCGCCGAGTCCGAGCCGTGGGGCCGGCGGCACTGGGAGCGCCTCGCCGACGGCGACCCGTTCGACGGCATGGAGTCGTGGCTGCCGTGGCTCCAGCCGGACGAGGAGCTGCTCACGGACCTCTTGGACGAGCGCTCCCAGGTGGTGGTGATCGAGCCTCGCCGCGTCCGGGACCGTGCGCTCGAGGTCGTCACCGAAGAAGCCGCGCTCGCCGACACGTTGGCGGCGACCTGGGGCGCGCGGCCTCGCGCCGAGGTGGCCGAGGTGGCCGGGGTGGCCGGAGCGGACGGTGGGGAGGCCCCGGGCTCGGTCTTCCCGCGTCTCCACCTCCCGTTCTCCCGCCTGCTCGACCGGACGAAGGCGGCGTCGCTCGCGATCGTCCCCGTCGCCGGCACGCCGGACACGGCGACCGTCACGGTGCGGGGCTTCGAGCACGTCGCCGGCGACGCGGCCCGGCTGGCCCGCCAGGTGCGCACCCTCGTCGAGGAGGGCTTCTCCGTCACGTTGTGCTCGACCACCGTGCTCGGCACGTCCCGCCTCGCAGGGGTGCTGGCCCAAGAGGGCGTCGTCGCCCCGGCCGCCGAACGCGCCGCGGGGTCGGCGGGCGCGCGCGTGGTGACGGCCTCGCTCTCCGCCGGGTTCTCGCTCCCGGGCGCGCGCGTCGCCGTCCTCTCCGAGACCGACGTCACCGGCCGGCGCGCGGCCCACCGTCGCGCCCGCCCGAGGGTCCGGCCGACCGACGGGTTCTTCGACGACCTCGGTCCGGGTGGCTATGTCGTCCACCGCCAGCACGGGGTCGCCCGCTACGCGGGCATGACGACGCGCGCCGTCGCGGGCACGACCCGCGACTACCTCGTGCTCGAGTTCCGGGGGAGCGACCGGCTCTATCTTCCGGTCGACCAGATCGAGGCGATCACCCCCTACAGCGGCGGCGACTCGCCCACCCTGTCCAAGATGGGTGGCGCCGACTGGCAGCGTGCCCGTTCGAGGGCGCGGGCCGCCGCGGGCGAGGTCGCTCAGGAGCTCGTCGAGCTGTACCGGCGACGCCTGGAGGTCCTGGGTCACGGCTTCGCACCCGATTCGCCGTGGCAGCGAGAGCTCGAGTCGTCCTTCCCCTACACCGAGACCGCGGACCAGCTCCGTGCGATCGCGGACGTGAAGGCCGACATGGAGCTGCCGAGGCCGATGGACCGGCTCGTCTGCGGCGACGTCGGCTTCGGGAAGACCGAGGTCGCGGTGCGCGCGGTCTTCAAGGCGGTGCAGGACGGCAAGCAGGCTGCGGTCCTCGTGCCGACCACGCTGCTCGCGAGCCAGCACCACCAGACGTTCTCCGACCGCTTCGCCGCCTTCCCGGTGAGGGTCGAGCTGTTGAGCCGCTTCCTCTCGCCCTCCCAGGCCAAGAAGGTGGTCGACGGGCTGGCGGACGGCTCGGTCGACGTCGTGGTCGGCACCCACCGGCTGCTCGCCCAGGACGTCCGCTTCAAGAGCCTGGGGCTCCTCGTCGTCGACGAGGAGCAGCGCTTCGGGGTCACGCACAAAGAGGCGGTCAAACGGATCGCCGAGGGCGTCGACGTGCTCACCCTCACGGCGAGCCCGATCCCGAGGACGCTCGAGATGGCGCTCACCGGGATCCGCGACCTGTCCCTCGTGAACACGCCACCCGCGGACCGCCGGCCGATCCTCACCTACGTGGGCGAGTACGACGAGGCTGCGGTCTCCGAGGCGATCCGGCGCGAGCTCCTGCGCGAAGGTCAGGTCTTCTTCGTGCACAACCGCGTGATGGACATCGACGCGGTCGCAGGCAGGCTGCGCGCGCTCGTGCCCGAGGCCCGCATCGCCGTCGCGCACGGGCAGATGGACGAAGGGAGCCTCGAGCAGGTGGTGCTGGACTTCTGGGAGCGAAAGTTCGACGTGCTCGTGTGCACGACGATCATCGAGTCCGGGATCGACATGCCCTCGGTGAACACCCTCGTCGTCGACCGCGCCGATTCGCTCGGCCTCGGCCAGCTCCACCAGATCCGCGGCCGGGTCGGTCGCAGCTACCAGCGCGCGTACGCCTACCTCTTCCACCCCGCCGACCGGGTGCTGACCGAGCAGGCGTACGAGAGACTGCGCACGGTCGGCGAGCACACCGAGCTCGGCGCTGGCTTCAAGATCGCGATGCGGGATCTCGAGATCCGCGGCGCGGGCAACCTTCTCGGGTCGACACAGTCCGGGCACATCGCAGCCGTGGGGTACGACCTCTACGTCCAGATGGTCGCCGAGGCGGTGGCCGAGGCGCGCGGCGAGCCCCGCCCGGCTCCGCCGGCGGTGTCGCTCGACGTGCCCGGGGACGCGAGCCTCCCGAGCGATTACGTGCCCCTCGAGGACGCGCGACTCGAGGCCTATCGACGGCTCGCGGCGGCGACCTCGTCCGCCGACGTGGACGACATCGCCGAGGAGTGGGCCGACCGCTACGGGCCGCCCCCTCGTGCGGCCACCGGGCTCCTCTCGCTCGCACGCCTGCGTGTCGAGTGCCTGCGCACCGGGATCCAGGAGGTGGCGGTGGCCCCGGCTCGCGTCGGCGGGGCGCGCCAGCCCGTGGCCAGGATCTCTCCCGTCACGCTCCCCGCCAGCGCACAAGTCCGGCTCCGCCGCCTCGTACCGGGCGCCGCCTATCGCGAGCAGCTGCACCAGATCGTGGTGCCGCTCACCGGCGAGGGCCACCCCGCCGAGGTGCTCCGGTCGTTGGTGGTCGCCCTCCTCCCGCCGCCCGAGGACCCGGCAGTCACCGATAGCATGCGCGGCGCATGAAGCGGCTCGTCCTCCTGCTCGCGGCCGTCGCGGCCGCCGTCGCCCTCGCGGGCGCCTACCTCCCCTCCAGCGCTGCCACCGTGGGCCAGACGTCGATCAGCCGACAGGCCCTCGACTCGGACCTCTCGGCGATCGCCGGCAGCGCCGACTACGTGTGCTTCCTCTCCGAGGAGCGCCAGCTCTCGACCAACTCGAAGCTCCCGGTGCTCGGTGCGGGCACCGCGAGCGCCAAGGGCGGCATCTACGACGCGGCGTTCGTCGACAACTGGCTCGCGTCGATGGTCACCGACACGGTCATCTCTGCGCTGATCACCCGCGACGGCCTGCGCGTCACCCCCTCGGACCTCGCGACCGCCCGAGGCGTGCTCTCGCGTCGCATCACCGACGTCCTGGACACCTACGCGCGCGACTCCGGCCTGCCCTCGCCCAGCTGCAGCGGCAGCGGCCAGGCCGTGCTCTCCTCCCTTCCCCCTTGGTTCCGATCCGAGCAGGTGCGTGCCGAAGCCGCCCAGGCCCTGCTCGATGCACGCGCCGCTGGGTCGGGGCTCTCGGCCGGGGCCATCGCCACCTACTTCGCGCGGCACCGTGTGCTGTTCGACAAGGACTGCGTGGACGTCGTGGTGGTCCAGACCCCTTCCGCCGCAGCCCAGGTCGAGGCCGCGCTCGCCAGGGGCGTGAGCTTCGCCCACGAGGCACAGGTGGCCTCGCTCACACGGACGTCGGCGGCCAACGGGGGCGTCGCCGGCTGCGGGTACCTGCAAGGGACGTTCCTCGGCACAGCGGTCGGCAAGCTCGCCGTCGGCGCGGTGACGCCCGTCGTTCCCGGCGCCGGCGTCTACTGGGTGGTGAGGCTCGCGAGCAGGTCGGCGGTCTCGCTCCGCACCGCCCGGCTCACAGTCGTGACAGCCATCCTGCGCGCCGGCCAAGGGCGCGCCGACGCGGTGCTGGTCGCGGCGCTGCGGTCGACCAGCGTCGGTGTGGACCCGCGCTACGGCGGCGCGTCTGCGCACAGCCTCGCACTCGTCCTGCCGGCGCCCTCGCCGCCTCCCGGCGCCGAGCTCTCGCCGTCGGCCAACCGCCCCACCTTGACAGCAGCCAGTTCGTGAGCGCCGCGAGGTAGGTGGGGCTCGGGTGGCTCGGCCGCACGTCACCGTCGTCGGCCTGGGCCCCGCCGGCGAGGACCTGATCCCGTCCACGACCCGCGAGCTGTTGTGCTCCGCGACGATGGCGTTCCTGCGCACCTCGCGCCATCCGGCGGCCTCGGCCTTGTTCGGGCCGGGCTCGTCCGTCCCTCCCGCCTCGGGTCGACCCGCGAAGCCCACCTCCGCCTCGGGGCCGTCCGCCGCCGCCGCCGTCGCCGCGTTCGACCACCACTACGACGAGGCAGAGACCTTCGACGAGGTCTACGAGCGCATCGTGGCGGACCTGGTGGCCGCGGCGCAGGCGGTGTCGGCCGGCGGCGGCCAGGTCGTCTACGCCGTCCCGGGCTCGCCGCTGGTCGGCGAGCGCACCGTCGAGCTCTTGCGCTCGGACCCGAGGATCGACGTCACCCTCGTCCCCGCCATGTCCTTCCTCGACCTCGCCTGGGCGCGCCTCGGCGTGGACCCCCTGGCTGCGGGTGTCCGGCTGGTCGACGGCACCCGCTTCGCCGTGGAGGCCGCTGGAGAGCGCGGCCCGCTGCTCGTCGCCCAGTGCTGGTCCCAGACGGTGCTCTCCGAGGTGAAGCTCGCGATCGGCGACGTGGAGGCGTCGGAGGACGTGGCGGTGACCGTCCTCCATCATCTCGGCCTCGACGACGAGGTGGTCGTCGTCGTCCCCTGGCACGAGCTCGACCGCGCCATCGTGCCCGACCACCTGACCACCTTGTGGGTGCCCGAGCTGGCCGCGCGGGTGGCCGGCGAGCTGGCCGCCCTGGACGAGCTGGTGCGGCGCCTCCGGCACGATTGCCCCTGGGACCGCCAGCAGACCCACACGTCGCTCGAGCGGCACCTCTTGGAGGAGGCCTACGAGGTCCTGGAGGCGATCGACGCCCTCGAGCGAGCGCGCCACGACGACGCGGCGGGGCGGGACGGCGACGCCGGGCGACGTGCGGCGCTCCACCTCGAAGAGGAGCTCGGCGATCTCTTGTTCCAGGTCTTCATCCACTCGCGCCTCGCCGCCGAAGAGGGGAGCTTCACCGTCGCAGACGTGGCGAGGTCCCTCCACGACAAGCTCGTCTCGCGCCACCCCCACGTCTTCGGCGACGTCGCGGCCCACGACGCGGCGACCGTGGTGGCGAACTGGGAGGAGATCAAGAAGAAGGAGAAGGGGCGCGCGAGCGTGACTGACGGCATCCCCGCTGCGTTGCCGTCGTTGGCGCTCGCAGTGAAGCTGCAGCGGAAGTCCGGCGCAGTGCCAGGGGCGTCGCTGGTGGAGGCGGGCACGCTCCGGGCCGACGCAGGGGCGCTGCTGGACGCGCTGGCCGGTGTCGGCGCCGAGACGGCGCCCGTCGCCGACGCGTCGGCGCGCCGGACCCAGGAGCCGGAGAGCCCGCCCGCCGACGTCGCGGGCGCGCTGCTGTGGGCGGTCTCGGACCTCGTGAGACGTGCAGGCGTCGAGCCCGAAGACGCGCTGCGTGCGGAGGCGGGAAGGTTCGCTGCCCGTCTTCGCGAGGCGGAGCGCCGCGCCGAGCAGCTGGGCAAGGAGAGCCGGATCGAGCGGCGGCGAGCGAGCGAAGACCGGACGCCTCCTCCAGGCTGATCCCGTTCGAGCGCGCCGCAGCGATGCCGGACGCGGAGCCGGCACGGAAGACCCGATGCTGCTGAGGCGATCCGGTAGCGTGGAGTGCCGCCGAACGGCTGTGACTGCGCCAGGGAGCTGATCGATGAGCACGATCGAACACGTCGTCGGTCGCCAGGTTCTCGATTCGCGCGGGAACCCGACGGTCGAGGTCGAGGTCATCCTCGACAGCGGCGCCCGTGGGCGCGCCATCGCGCCGTCTGGGGCCTCCACCGGTGTTCACGAGGCCGTCGAGCTACGCGACGGCGACGGCCCGTACGGGGGGAAGGGCGTCCAGCGCGCGGTGGCGAACGTGCAGGAGGAGATCGCGGGCGCGCTCGCCGGGATGGACGCGCTCGACCAGCGGGGGGTCGACATGGCAATGGTCGATCTCGACGCCACCCCCGACAAGAGCCGGCTCGGCGCCAACGCCATCGTCGCGACCTCGCTCGCGGTCGCGAAGGCGGCTGCGTTCGAGCTCGAGCTCCCCCTCTACCGCGCCATCGGAGGCGTGAACGCCCACACGCTGCCGCTCCCGATGCTGAACGTCGTCAACGGCGGCGTGCACGCGCGCAACTCGATCGACTTCCAGGAGTACATGCTCGTGCCCGTCGGTGCGGCGTCGTTCGGTGAAGCCCTTCGCTGGAGCGTGGAGACGTACCACGCGCTGCGCGGGCAGCTCTTGGGGCGCGGTCTCTCGGTGGCGGTCGGTGACGAGGGAGGCTTCGCCCCGGACCTGCCGACCAACGAGGAGCCGCTCAAGGTGCTCCTCGAAGCGATCGAGGCGGCGGGCCGCGCCCCCGGCGAGGAGATCGCGATCGCGCTCGACCCTGCGGCGAGCGAGCTGTGGAAGGACGGGGCGTACGAGCTCGTCGGGGAGGGTCGCCGGCTCGCTCCGGACCAGTTGGTCGAGTACTGGGCGGACGTGGTCGACCGCTATCCGGTCGTCTCGCTCGAAGACGGCATGGCAGAAGACGACTGGGAGGGCTGGGCTGCACTCACGGCTGCGATCGGCGACCGAGTCCAGCTCGTCGGGGACGACCTGTTCGTGACCGACGTCGCGCGCATCGAGCGCGGCATCGAGGCAGGCGTGGCCAACGCGGTGCTGATCAAGGTGAACCAGGTCGGCACGTTGACCGAGACCCTCGACGCGATCGAGCTGGCTGCACGCGCGCGCTACCGCCCGGTGATCTCCCACCGCTCGGGCGAGACCGAGGACACCACCATCGCAGACCTGGCGGTGGCGACGAACGCCGGGCAGATCAAGACGGGTGCTCCCTGCCGGACCGACCGCGTGGCGAAGTACAACCAGCTCTTGCGCATCGAAGAGGACCTCGGGCCGTCCGCGTCCTTCCCGGGCCGGGACGCCCTCAGCAGAGGGCGGCGTGCGGAGACCCGGTAGCTCGCCGACGCGGCGCCGGGCTCCTGTGACCCCCGGCTCGCCGACGCGGCGCCGGGCTCCTGTGACCCCCGGCTCCGGCTCGCCGACGCGCCGCCGGGCTCGGGGGCCGTCCCGAAGAGCTGCTCGCACGCCCTCACGCGCCTCGGTGCCCCCGACCGCGCCGCGCGCGCCGGCCGGGCGACCGGCGAGGTCGCGTACGGAACGCCGGAACGCCGCGCGGGTGCGCCGCAACCGTCTCTCCCTCGCCCTCGCGGTGCTCGTCTCGGCGGCGATCGTCGGGGCGTGGTTCCCGCTGTCCGCTCTCCTCCACCAGCGCGAGCAGCTCGCCGCCGCCTCCGCGCAGCTGAGCCGGCTCGACGGCGAGAACGCGGCGCTCGGGCGCCACGAGAGGCAGCTGCGCACACTGTCGGCCCTCGGCCGGATCGCCCAGGACCAGCTCGGTCTCGTGCCGCCCGGGGACCAGGCGTACCAGGTGCTCCCGCCCAGCGGCACGACCGGCTCCGACGGGACGCTCGCACAGACAGGCCCGGCAGGGAGCGGTCGTGGCTCCTCTCGGACCCAGAGCCGCGCGGGCGGGTCGCCCGGCGCTTCCCGGTCGTCGGGACCGACCCACGTCGTGACCACGACGGGGGGCTTCTTCACGCGGATCCTCCGGACCCTCGAGTTCTGGCGATGAGCGAGCCGCCCGAGCCGCGCCTCGGCGCGGCCGCGCAAGACCGTTCGTCGCGCGGCGCGCGGGTCGCGGTGCCCGGAGCGGAGGAGCAGCGCCGCGACGACCTCGCGATGGTGACCGCGCTCCTCGGCCATGCGCCCCGCGGCGACCTCGCGGTCGTGAGGCGCCGCCGCGACCGGGTCCCGTCGGTCATCGAGAACGCGCCGTTGCTCCACGACGGGACGCCGATGCCCACTCGTTTCTGGCTCGTGGACCCCGAGCTCCGCGCGGCCGTCTCGAGGCTCGAATCGGAGGGAGGGGTGCGCGCGGCCGAGGCGGCGGTCGACCCGGCGGAGCTCGCGCGGGCGCACGAGCGCTACGCGGCGGCGCGGGACGCGCTCATCCCTGCGGGCCGACGGGGACCCCGGCCGACCGGGGGCGTGGGGGGCGCGCGAGCCGGGGTGAAGTGCCTGCACGCCCACCTCGCCTGGTGGCTGGCTGGGGGAGACGACCCGGTCGGTGCCTGGGTGGCAGAGCGGCTGGGAACGAGCCGCGAGCTGCCAGATCAGCCCGAGGAGGTCCGGTCGCGTCGAGCCGGGGCAGCGACCGGCTCCTCGGGAGCGCAGGATCCCGGGAGCCGGCGCGCGCCGCCGTCCGTCCGAGGCGGCTCGCACGCGGCCGACAGGCTGCTCGAGCGCAAGGACTACCGCACGCTTTCCGTGATCGTCCCGGTGTACAACGAGCGGGCGACCGTCGCCGAGATCATCCGCCGGGTGCGTGCCGCGGACGTGCCGCTCGTCGTGGACGTCGTGGTCGTCGACGACGGGTCGACCGATGGCACCGACCAGGTGCTCGCCGCCGTCGCGGACTCCACCGTGCGTGTGGTCAGGCACGAGCGCAACCGCGGAAAGGGCGCGGCAGTGCGCACGGCGCTCGAGCGTGCGACCGGCGACCTCGTGATCGTCCAGGACGCGGACCTCGAGTACGACCCCGACGACTGGTCGCAGCTGCTCGATCCGATCTTGAAGCACAAGGCGCACGTCGTCTACGGCAGCCGGTTCACCGGCGGCCGGAAGAACATGCTCCTCCTCCATTGGATCGGGAACCGCTTCCTCTCGCTCGTGACCAACCTCCTCTACGCGACGACGCTCTCGGACATGGAGACGTGCTACAAGGCCTTCGACCGGCGCGTGATCGACGGCATGACGATCGAGTCCGACCGATTCGAGTTCGAGCCCGAGATCACCGCCAAGGTCCTGCGTCGCGGCTACCGCATCTACGAAGTGCCGATCAGCTACGCAGGCCGGGAGCCCGAAGAGGGGAAGAAGATCACGTGGCGAGATGGTTTCAGCGCGTTGCGCGCGCTCGTCAAGTTCCGCTTCACCCGGCTGTGAGCGTCTCCGGCGCGCCGTCGGAGAGCGCCCGGACCTCCCGGTCGTGAGCGTCCCGGGTGCGCCTGCGACCGGCGCCGGGCCCGTCGCGGCGGTCGACTGCGGCACGAACTCGACGCGCCTCCTCGTCCTCGGCGACGGCCGCCAGGTCGTCCGGCTGATGCGGATCACGCGGCTGGGCCAGGGGGTGGACTCGGCCGGCATCCTCGATGGCGCCGCGATCGCCCGCACCCTCGCCGTCCTCCAGGAGTACCGAGGGGTGCTCGACCGCCACGGGGTGCGGGCGGTCCGGATGGCGGCCACGTCCGCGGTGCGCGACGCGGCCAACGGGGCGGAGTTCCTCGACGCCGCCAGCCACGTCATCGGCGTCCCGGCCGAGCTCCTGAGCGGGGAGGAGGAGGGGCGCCTCGCGTTCGCAGGCGCGACCTCGGACCTTCCCCCGAGCGACGGGGTCCGCGTCGTGGTGGACATCGGAGGAGGGTCGACCGAGCTCATCGCCGGCACCGGGCGCGCGATCGGCGTGGTGTCGCTCGACGTCGGCTGCGTCCGTCTGACCGAGCGGTTCTTCCACCATGATCCTCCGTTGCCAGAGGAGCTGGCGGCGTGCGACGAGCTCGTCGCCGCCGAGCTCGACCGTGCGGCGCGCACGCTCCCCGCCCTCGAAGGCGGCGGGCTCGCGGCCTGCCTCGTCGGCCTCGCGGGCACCGTCTCGACGCTGTCGATGCTCGACCAGGGGCTTCACGAGTACGACTGGGGCAGGGTCCACCATTCCGTGCTCGAGCTCGCCGGAGTGGAGCGCTGGTGCGCGACCCTGATCGCAGAGCCGTCGTCGTCACGGGCGCGACGTCCGGGGATGGCGGAAGGCAGGGAGGACGTCATCGCCGCCGGTGTCCTGGTGCTCCGAGAGGTGATGCGGCGGTTCGGGTTCTCCCGGTGCCTGGTGTCGGAGACCGACATCCTCGACGGCCTGGCTGCCAGCCTGCTCGGCGCTCCGGGGTCAGCGCGCTGACAGCGGCTCCGCCTGGTGCACCGTATCCGGCGCCGGTGGCGGCGCCGGTGGCGCCACCGAGTCCGGGGATCGTCCCTTGCGCCGCCGCCGGCGCTGTCGCAGCGCCAGCGCCCAACCTGCGACGATCGCTGCGACGCCGGCGAGGAAGGCCGCGAGCCCGCCGTCTTCGTGAGGCGGCGTGAACGAGAACGTGACGACGCTCGGGCCGGCAGGCAGCGCGACCTCCTGGAAGAGGTGGTCGCGCGTCCGCACGGGCGCCTGGCGGCTCCCCACGGTCGCCGTCCATCCCTTCATCGAGAGCTCCCGTCGCAAGAGCTCGGCGGGGCGGCGGCAGTCTGCCACAACCCGGTCGAGGCTCTCGTGCGACAGGCTGCAGGGGGCCGGGCCCGATGCGGACGGTGTCGCCCCGGAGACCACCGAGAAGTAGTGAGAGGGATGGGGCGTCACGTACACGTCGGCGTTGGCGTCCGCGTAGACGAGTTTCAGGCCGAGTGACCGGCTCGTCGCCGCGGGGATCCTGCCTGGCGACGCCACGATGGCCCGGACGTCGATCTGCTCGTAGGCGACGAAATTCTTGACGAGCTCCTGCAGAGGGGTGGGTCCTGTCGAACGCAGGAGCGTGTCGCCGGTGAAGATGTTCGGGAGCACGTTCGTGTCGAGACGGCTCGTGATGTAGGACGTGTAGCTCTTCGGCATGGGGAGGTCGTTCACGTCCACTTCCCCGATGCCGAAGTAGCTCCCGTAATTCGGCGTGAAGGGGCCGAGCGTGTAGAAGCGGCCCAGCCCGGTGTGCGCGCGAACTGCGTCGACGAGACCCATGTCCACGCGTGCGCTGCGCGGCGCGGAGAACTCGGGGCCGACGAACATCACGAGCGCGTCGACGACGATCAGACCCACGATCACGCCGGTGCGCAGGCGGCCTCGGAGCGCGACGGCCGCGACCGCCACCAGGAGCATGACGCCGAACCCCCACACCACCGACGCCACGGCGAAATGGCTGGCACTGGTCGAGCTGAGCTCGTTGGCGAGCCCGCGGCCCATGTCGAGCAGGACCAGCGCGACGGCGACGGCGGCGGTCAGCGATGCCAGCACGTACCACCTCGGCACCGCCTTGCGCCGGAGGTCGTCGACGGCGAGCGCCGCGAGCACGACCGCGGCGAGCGCGACGGAGGGCGGGAGATAACGATATGCGGCGACCTGGTTCATGAGCGGCAGCAGGTCGAAGAGCCGGTGGAGCGGGCCGATGTCGTAGATGCGGCCTAGCGCGAGGACGATCCACGCGGCGAGCGCGACGCGCAGCGGGCGGAGACGTCGATCGTAGAGGGCGACGAGGCCGAGGAGCAGGAGGGTCGTCGTGAGGTAGCCGCCGACGTTGGCCCAGAAGTCCCGCAGCAGCCCCGTCGGGTCGTTCGCGGTGTAGCCGAAGATCGGTCCGAAGACGTAGGGGAAGAACAAGGCCGCCGCGGAGGGCCGGTCCAACGCGACGGCGTCGAACCCGATCCCGTGCCTGCCGAGGTAGGCGGAGGGCAGGTAGTCGACGAACGCGATGACGAGCGGCGCGGCGAGCGCGACGCCCGCGACTGCTCCGGCGGCGAGCTTCCGCAGGTAGGCGAGGATCTGTGCACGGGTCAGCCCCACGCAGCGGACGAGCGCCCACACGAGCGCGAAGATGCCGTCGAGGTAGGCGACCTCGGGAAAGCCCGCGTACACCGAGAGCGCCAGCGCGAGGGCCACGAGCGCCCAACGACCGGCCCGCTGCTCGGCCGCGGCCACGCGTGCCTGCTCTGCTGCGAAGACGAGGAGCGGCAGGAGCGCGATCGGGTTCACGGCAGCGTGCCGGAACCACGCGAAGGCGCCGTCCAGCGCGAAGACGCAGCCTGCACCCGCTGCGATCCACCGCGAGACGTCCAGGCGCACGATCACGCCGTAGGCCGCCGCGCCGGACGCCGCCTCGAGCAGCATGTGGAACGGCAGCTGACCGCCGAAGAGCACCAGGAAGAGGTTGGGCGGGAAGAACGCGGCGGACTGCATCTCGCCGGCGAGCGGCGCGCCGAGGCCCTCGTAGGGGTTCCACCACGGAAGCTTCCCGTGGACCAGGTCGAGCATGGCGAGGTGCCCGAGCGACTGCGCGGTCGTGCCGCTGTTCGGGTCGATGGTCGACTGACCGCCGACGATCCCTGCGGTGTGGATGATGCCGAGGCCGCTCGTCCAGTAGAGCGGGTTCGGGTCGAAGACGCCGAGGAGGAACAGCAGGTTCGCCACGACGACGACGGCGACGACGAGCGCGACGGGTCCGAGCCAGCTCGCCGAGGCCGCGCGGCCCAGCGCGCCCGCAGCCCGCGACGCGGCCCGGGGATGCCTCGAACTCCCCGCGACCGCCTGCACGGCCGACGACCCTAGGCGAGCACGGACCCAAGAGTCGCCATCTTCGGCGGGGCGCTCGCGGGTAACCTCCCGGGGTGGCCGGTGATCCGTCGAACGAGCGTGCCGCGCCCGGGTCCAGGTCCAGGTCCCCTGCAGCGTCGGACTTCGACGAGGCGTACTTCCACTCCCGTTGCGGGCCGCGGCCCTATCGGAAGGGCGAAGCCTCCTGGGAGACGTTCTTCGCCCGGGTCGCCGACGACGTGGTCCGCAGCTTCTCGCCCAAGACCGTTTTCGACGCAGGGTGCGGGGTGGGTTTCCTCGTCGAGGCGCTGTGGGACCGGGGAGTCGAGGCGCACGGCCGTGACATCTCGGAGTACGCGATCTCGAAGGTTCGGCGCGAGACCGCCGAGTACTGCCAGGTCGGCTCGGTGACCGACCCGATCGACGGCACCTACGACCTCGTGGTGTGCCTCGACGTCCTGGAGCATCTCGACGCGGACGGGGCAGACCGTGCCATCGAGCAGCTCACCGCCGCCTCGGACCGTGTCCTGTTCTCGTCCACTGCGAAGGACGTCGGAGAGCCGACGCACCGGACCGTCCGACCGGCGATCTACTGGCTGCGGCGGTTCGCCCGCCGCGGCTTCGTGCCGGTCCTCGGCTACGACGCGACGTACGTGAGCCCGCAGGCACTCCTGTTCGAGCGCGCCGGGACGCCGAGCCAAGACGATGTGCTCGTCGGCGCGGCGGAGCTCGTCGCATTGCGGCTCGCGCAGGCCGACGGAGGGAGGCGACCCCCCGCGCTCGGCTCCAGCGCGGCAGACGTCGTGAACCGTGAGCTCGAGCTTCGCTTCGGCGGCCTCGTCCGCTCGCTCGAGGCGTACCAGCGGGAGGCGGAGGCGGCCCGCGCGGAGCTCCGGGCCCTCGAGGCGACGCGGGTGATGCGCTACACGAGAGGAGCTCGCCGCGTTTACGGGAAGCTGCGTGCCCTCTCCGCGCGCGATCAGGTGCAGGTGCAGGCGCAGGCGCAGGTGGACAGCGTCGCGCCGAAGGCGACGCGCGATCCGACGTACGAGCTGTGGATCGCGCAGTTCGACGAGATGGACGACGGCCGCCGGCGCGCGCTCGGTGACCGGCTCGCCCGGCTGCCCTCGCGGCCGCTCGTCTCGATCGTCATGCCCGTCTACGACACCCCGGAGCGCTACCTGCGAGAGGCGCTCGACTCGGTGCTCGCCCAGGTGTACGACAACTGGGAGCTCTGCGCCGTCGACGACTGCTCGACGGCGGCCTGGGTGCCCAAGATCCTCGAGGACTACGCCGCAGCCGACGAGCGCATCCGCGTGGCGCGACGCGAGACCAACGGGCACATCTCTGCTGCGTCCAACACCGCCCTCGAGATGGCCCGGGGCGAGTGGGTCGTCCTCCTCGACCACGACGACACGCTGAGCCCGCAAGCCCTCGCATTGGGCGTCCTCGCCCTGGCGGACCGGCCGGACGCGGGGCTCCTCTACAGCGACGAGGACAAGATCGACGAGGGGAACCGTTCGGTCCCCTTCTTCAAGCCTGACTTCGACCCGTTGCTCCTCCTCGCGCAGAACTACCTCTGCCACATGACGATGGCGAGGGCAGACCTCGTACGGAAGGTGGGCGGCTTTCGCGAAGGGCTCGAGGGCAGCCAGGACTGGGACCTCGTGCTCCGCGTCAGCGAGCGCCTCTCCGCCGACCAGATCGTCCACGTGCCCCACGTCCTCTACCACTGGCGCATGCACGCGGGCTCGACGTCCTCGGCGCGGGCGGCCAAGCCGTACGCGACGCGTGCGGGAGCGAGAGCCGTGACGGACCACCTCTCACGCGTCGGCGCGCCCGGCGCGGTGACCGTGAACGAGGTGACCGGGATCGTGCGAGTGAAGTGGCAGCTCCCCTCCCGGCCGCCGAAGGTGAGCATCATCATCCCGACGCGTGACGGCGAGTACCTGAACCGCTGCCTGGCGAGCCTCTACGCGACCACCGACTACCCCGACTACGAGGTGGTCATCGTCGACAACGGGAGCGAGACGGACACGGTGAAGGACCTCTTCTGCGACTACGGCTCCGTGGCGAAGGTCCTTCACGACGACCGGCCGTTCAACTTCTCTGCGCTGAACAACGGTGCCGTCGCCCACTGCACGGGAGAGGTCCTCTGCTTCCTCAACGACGACTGCGAGATCGTCTCGAGCAGCTGGCTCGCAGAGCTCGTCTCCCAGGTCCTCCAGCCCGGCGTCGGCGCGGTGGGGGCCAAGCTCTTGTACCCCGACGGACGTGTCCAGCACGCGGGCGTCGTGCTCGGCCTGGGCGGCATCGCGGGTCATGCCGAGCGGCTCGCTGACCGGCTCTCCCACGGACATTTCGGCTGGCTCCAGACCGCACGCTCGCTCTCGGCGGTCACCGCCGCGTGCATGGTGGTGCGCCGTGACGTCTTCGAGAGGCTCGGCGGCTTCGACGAGATCAACCTGAGCGTCGCCTTCAACGACGTGGACTTCTGCCTGCGGCTCCGTGAGGCGGGCTGGCGGGTGGTCTGGGCGCCGAACGCCGTGCTCGTGCACCGGGAGTCCGTGAGCCGCGGCCACGACCCCGATGTGCGCCCCGACGCCTTCGGCGAGGAGGTGGCCTACATGGAGCGGCGCTGGAGCCAGGTCCTGCGGGCTGACCCCGCCTACAACCCGAACCTCACCCTCGAGAGCTGGGACTTCTCGCTCGCGTTCCCCCCTCGCGCGCTGTGGTGGGCCGAATGACCTGAGGGCGTCGTTCCGCTGGGGTCGTGGTGGTGGAGGGCCCGGAGGCGGACGGGCGAGACGGGACGTTCAGCGCGGGGCGCCGTCCGACGGGGCGGCCAGACCGAGCGCCCCGGCGAGCCTCGCCACGACGGCGTGGGGGTCGCCGTACCAACGGTCGGCCGCCTCCCGGCCGAAGGACGCGAGCGCCGTCCGGGTGGCGGGGTCGTCGAGCGCTTCCGCGCAGGAGAGGAGCTCCGCGGTGGAGGTGAACCGCATGCCGCCCGCGGCGCTCGCCAGCCTGTCCGCCGCAGAGCCGCCTGGCACGACGATGGGCACGCCGAGCCGGAGCGCCTCGACGCACTCCCGCGCGTACACGTCGCCGGGCAGGAGGTCCACGACGCCTTTGGACTGCGCCATGAGGATCCACAGGTCCATGCGCGTGTGCACGTCGAACTGCGCCACGCACGAGCGAGACCGCCACGCGCGCGCCACCCCCCCTTCGACCACGACGACGTGCTGGCGGGCAAAGCGTGCGAGCAGCCAGCGGGTGCGATCCGATGGGGTCGGTGTGGCCGGCACGCCGGGGCGGTCGCCGAGGACGAGCAGGTAGTCCGCTATGCCCCCGAGTCCGTAGTGGCGGCGGCTGCGCGCGTCGGGATGCACGCGTGCGTACAGACCCACGTGGTGCACGGCGGGCGCGGTCCCGGCCCCGCCGTCGAAGCCGGTTCCGGCTCCACTTCCGCCGTCGGCTCCGTCGGGGCCGACGTCCAGCACCCCGTCGACCGTGAACCGGGCGCCGCCGACCGCGAGCACCGGCGCTCCCGCGGCGAGCGACCCAGCTGAGCGCACCAGCTCGCCGCGTCGCCCCGCCTCGACGACGACGGCTTCGTAGCGCGCCCGCGATGCGCGCGCCGCGCCGATCGGGGTCACGTCGAACGCGCCGTCCGCGAAGCTCGCGCCGTCGCCCGGCACGAAGACGTCGACCGGCGCCAGCCTGGACAGTGCGCCGGCGATGCTCCTCACGGCCTCGGCGATCTCGCTGTGCGGCGCCTCGACCCAAGAGGGGCTGAGCACGGCGATGCGGGGCTCGTTCACGCCGGATCCAGCCCCACCGAAGGTCCCGGCGGGGCCGGCGGCGTCTTCGGCTTCACGACTGCTCGTCGCGCACGCGGTCGTCGAGGCCGCCGAGCGCGACCTGGAGCCGAACCAGGTCCTCGCTCGTGCGGTCCAGCACCTCTTGGAGGAGCAGCTCGAGATTCCCCACGCGTGCCGTCACCTCGTCGACCCTCGCCGCGACGGCGTCCACCGCGCGGATGAGGTCCCCGATGAGCCCGCGGTCCGCTGCGGCGTCGGCACGCGCTGCAGCCACGACGCGGGCGCGTACCTTCGCCCGCACGCCGGCACCCCCACCGCCCGGTCCGTCGCCTGCGTCGGCCGCGCCGGGCGGCGCGCCCTGCCCGGCGCCGGCGAGCTGCGCCCACCTGAGGTGCAAGGTGGCGACCACTTCGGCGTCGTGCAGCGCCGGCGGCAGCGGTAGGGGATCGGCACGACGCGAGAACAGCCGGGGCGCCAGCGTGACGGCGGTCTCTACAGGCTCTGCGCCCGCGTCCGTGCCGGGTGCCTTGTCGTCCCGACCATCGGGTTCGGTCATCGGTCCACGCTCCTCGCGCCGTCGTGTGCTCCCGCTCCTGCCAGTTGCATCTCCGCCAACGCGCCGGCGATCACGGGTCCGGGCTCGTCGAGCGCCGCCGCGAAGTCGAGGTGGGAGAGGGCGCGGCTGTAAAAGGGGTCGCCCTCGTCGAGGGCCGCGCTCCAACGCTCGAGGAACGCCGCCGCGGTCTCTTCGCTCCCCGACGTGCCTCGGCTCGGCGACTCGTGGTGGACCAGCTCTGCGCCCGCTTCCAGCACGACGCGAAATCCGCGACGCCGAGCGCGCAGGCAGTAGTCGACGTCGTTGAAGTCGAGGCCGAGCGCTTCGTCGAACCCGCCGAGCTGCTCGAAGACCTCTCGGCGGGTGGCCATGCACGCGCCGGTGACCGCCGAGACGTCGCGGGTGAGGACGCCCATGCCGAGGTACCCCGGCCGACCCGGCTCGAGCCCCGCGAGCACGTGGCCGGTCGCGCCCGCAAGGCCGAGGACGATGCCCGCGTGCTGGAGCCGCCCGTCGGGGTAGACGAGACGGGCTCCTGCGACCCCGACCTCCGGCCGCAGCGCCTGCGCGACGAGCAGCTCCATCCACCCCCTCGACCCACCCTGGACGTCGTCGTTCACGAAGAGGAGCACCTCGCCGTGCGAATCGGCGGCGGCGGCGTTGTTGAGCGCAGCCCAGTTGAACGGGCGGTCGTCGCGTCGTACGAGCACGTCGACGTCCTGGCTCAGCCGGGCCTGCAGCCTCTCGAGGAGGGTGGCCGTCTCGGGCTCCGTCGAGCCGTTGTCGACCAGCACCAGCTCGAGTCCGAACGACCCGACCGAGCGCTCGCCGAGCTCCATCGCACCGGCGTGCAGCGAATCCGCGCACGCGCGGAGCAAGGTCGTGCTGTCCCTGAACGGGACGATCGCGCTGACCGTCGTCCGCGTGCTCGGGCTCGGGCACCGGCGGCGGACGGACCAGGTGGCGGGGAGTGGCCCGGGGAGCACCGCCGCGTCCTCCCCGCGTCGAGCGAGCGCGGCGGTGACAGCGGCCGGCCCGGGAGGCAGGGTGCTCTCTCCCCGGCGGTGGTAGAGGACCGCGTCCACGTGCGCGACCCGCGCGGTCCGCTCCGTCACACGGAGGAGGAGGTCGTGCTCCCAGTCGCCGTCGCGAACCGGGTGGATCCCGCCTGCGGCGATCACGGGTCCGACGCGCAGCGCCACCGGGCGTCCGAGGTAGGACCACGAGAGCAGCAACTCGGGCGACCAGTCCGGTTTCAGGACCGGTGTCGACGCGACGTCGCTGCCCGAGCGGTCCTCGTCCGCGTAGGCGACGTCCGCGTCCACGAGCGCGGCGCTCAGCTGAGCCACGGCGTCCGGCGCCAGCTCGTCTCCCGGCTCGATGAAGGCGACAGCGGGGGAGCCGGACTCATCGAGCGCGGCCGCGAGGGCCGTGGCGACGTCGGAGCCCGCCGGTCTGGTGTGGACTCGGATGCGGCCCGGCCCCGCGCCGCGCTCGGCGCTCTGGGCGTTGCGACGTCCTCCGAGGCGGGCCGTGCCCGGCAAGCCCTTCGAGCCGGAGGGGAGTGCTCCGGTGATCGCCGCTTCGATCGCCGCGTCGGGAGCCCCGACGATGGTGACCGAGAGCGACCAGGTGCCGACGGTCTGCGCCCTGAGCGACGCGAGGGTCCGACGGACATCGGCCGGCCCGGCCGTGCCGGACTCGCCGATCACCATGAGGAGGGCCAGCTCCGGCCCGGGTGGCGGCCGGGGGTCCACCGAGAGCCTCCAGGAGTCCCTGGCGGCGCGCCAGCGCCGGTACAGCGCCGGATCGCCGGCGGCGTCCGGCCGGAGCGGCCGAGGCGCCTGCGGGGCGAACAGCACCCTCGCCGCTCTCTGCGGACGCGGCCCCGCGATCGCGCCCTCGTCCGGCGGCACGCGTCCCACTCTTGCACGTCGCCGTCTTGTGGCGCTCGACAGCGCCGACCTGTCACGATGCGACGATGCGCACGGCACGACTCGGCGCGTCCACCGGCTCACCTCGGCACCATCCCCCGTTGCCCAGCCGGGCAGCGCCGCTTCGGGGCTCGTCCCCACGTGGCGTCCGGTGATGGCGCGCCACGCGCCCACCCCCCTCGAGCTCGAGGGACGCCG